>JAZURB010000234.1:0-6118 GCA_045605945.1 Acutalibacteraceae bacterium | reverse complement strand
ATCCAAAGCGGTGTAAAAATTTGCGTTCCTTTCGACCCTTGCGTTCCTGTAAGCCGTCACACACGCCGTGTGTGCCCCTGTGTGACGGTTTCGGGAACGCTTCGAACAAGTTAACCGCCTCGGTTAAAACGCAACACAGGGCAAATGTGAGCTAATCGTGCGGTGAGATGTCGCTGAAAGATATTCACAAAACAATAAATACTACCGAATTATATTTCTCTCCTTTGGGAGAGAACCAGCATCGCCTTTGGCTGTACGCCACCGCCCAAAACGGCAGTGGCGTGCCTTCGGCAACATAATTGATCGGGCAGAAGCCCGAACCCACTTTCAAAATCTCTCAGGAAAGGACGGATGCCCCTATGAAATCCAAACGCTTAAATTTCCGCGTATACGATTGGCAGGACGAGCTGATTCGTATCAACGCCGACAAAGCCGGTATGAGTCTGACCAGCTACGTCATACTGAGCGCACTCGATCGAAAGATCGTCAACTACGACAGTCTTAAAGAACTGACCACGCAGGTCAAGAAGCTCGGCAACAATGTCAATCAGCTGTTGATCCTTGCAAGGCAAGGAAAGATTCAAACGGTGAATCTCACCACCACACAAGAGAAACTCAGTCGCATCTATGATCTGGTTGCCGCCGAACTCTATGGGAGGTGATCGGATGGCGATTATACGGTTTATCAACAGCAAGGCAAAACAGACCGCAGGCGGTCTGCGCTATGTACTTCGGTATACGATGCGGGACGAGAAAACGATTGCCGATGACGGTGTGAAATATGTGAGCGGCGTGAACTGCACACCGCTCTCGGCTTATACCGAATTCAATAATACAAAGCGTCTTTACGGTAAAACCGATGGACGGCAGTATTATCATTTTCTGCAATCGTTCTCTACCGACGAAAGCATCACGCCGCAGACGGCACATGAGATCGCATTGCGATTTGCCGAAGAAGCCGAGAAACTTCACGGCTTCGAAATTGTCGTATCCACGCATTGTGATCGCGACCACATTCATTCGCATTTTGTGATGAACAGCGTAAACGCCGAGAACGGCAAAAAGTTTCACATCGGCGAACGCGACATTGATGCGATGATGCAGCTGTCCGATCGGATCTGCCGTGAATACGGATTGTCGGTGTTGGAACCGAAGCCGAAAGAACAACACTCCAAACCGATGTCCGACCGCGAATACCGATCCGCCGAAAACGGGCAAAGTTGGAAGATCCGCTTGGAAGCGGTGATCAGCAACGCGATGCGGTTGGCATCGTCCAGAGAACACTTTATTCGTCTGATGGAACTCGAAGGATACGGTGTGACATGGACGGATACACGCAAGAACATCACCTACACCACCCCTGACGGCAAACGCTGTCGGGACAGCAAATTACACTACGATAAGTTTCTAAAGGAGAATATGGAATATGAATTCATTTACCGATCGCAGATCACCACAAGATTTTATAGCCAAAGCGCAGGAAGACATCACGACCGCCGCGGCGGTGCATCCGTGCGTCGCCGTGACCGAGAAGAACTGGAGCGCGATGATCAACGCACAGCAAGGACAGATTCAAATCCTCACGCAGATCCTCCACACACTGCCGACACTGGCAACACGCGACGAGATCAAGGCATATATGGATACAAAGCTGACCGAGCTGGAAACGCACGTCGAGCAAAGCAAGACCGCCACCGCCGATTTCCGGAAAGCGATGAAAGAGTCGGCGAAGACTGTCGAGGATACGATTGTGGAGCTGACGGAGAACGCTGTGAAACAGGATGGGAAACGGAGCGAGGAGTTTTCGAAGAAACTCTCTTCGCTTCAGGAACAGGCACAAGTGACTATGCGGCAGTTCGCCAAACGGATGTTGCGGATAGCAATGATCCCAACGGTGATCTTGTTGATATTGGAATTGGTGCGGCACGTCTTGTCGGTCGTCTCGGGCGGGTGATCGATGACGATCACCCGAAGGAAGATTGCACCACAAAACGTTTCCCGCGTGAACGCAAGAAGAAACACGGCCCCACAATGGGAGGTATGTAAAGATGAAAAATATTAAAGCACGCCCGTCCGTTGCATACGGCAACGGACAACAATCTATGCAATCCACCAAGTGGATGCAGTAAAGGAGGTAGATAAACAAAACGCACAACGCTAACCGTCGCAGGCGATAGCGTATGCGAAAGAAAAACGCAAAACAAAAGTCGGAATACATTCACGACGAATGGAGCAGTTTATCCGATCTGCTCGCAACCATGATTGAGAAGTACGCAGCAGATTTGGATATCCCCCATCTGCCCGAACCAACGGTTGCCGCCGAGTCATTCGACGACAATTGTTAACGTTCTCTTACTATTGCGATATTCAATGGATATCAACAAGGTTGTGTGATATGTTGTGTGTGCGTCAAGCACCACCCCCTATCCCCCGCACCAAAGGCAATCCTTTGGTGTGGGGGATTCCCATAACAAGAAGGAGATGATGCCATGAAAAAAGACAATATTAAAGTATATATTTACACACGAGTGTCCACCACAATGCAAATCGAAGGATATTCCTTGGATGCTCAAAAAGCTCGTATGAAAGCATACGCCGCATTCAACGATTATGAAATTGTCGGCGAATACGAAGATGCCGGTAAATCGGGCAAATCCACCGAAGGCAGACTTGCCTTCAACCGTATGCTGGAAGACATCTGCGCTGACAAAGACGGCGTATCGTATGTGCTGGTGTTCAAGTTATCCCGCTTCGGAAGAAACGCCGCCGATGTACTCTCCACTCTCCAAATAATGCAAGATCACGGTGTCAATCTGATCTGCGTGGAAGACGGTATTGATTCTTCCAAAGAAGCCGGTAAATTAATGATCTCGGTTCTGTCTGCCGTCGCTGAAATCGAGCGTGAAAACATCCGCGTTCAAACGATGGAAGGACGAATCCAAAAAGCGCGAGAAGGAAAATGGAACGGCGGCTTTGCCCCCTACGGATACAAACTGAAGAAAGGCAAGCTTATCATCAACGAAGACGAAGCATCCGCCATTCGCACTATATTCGATCTGTACGTAAACACAAGCAAAGGTGCCACCGGAATTGCCAAACAGCTTGAACTTCTCGGCATCGGAAAGATTCCCCGACAAAACGGCACCTGTCCTCTATTCAACGCTCAACTTATCCGAAGGATCCTTGAAAATCCCGTATATTGCGGCAAGATTGCTTACGGCAGACGGAAAACCGAAAAAGTACACGGCACACGAAATGAGTACCGCCTTGTAGAACAAGACGATTACTTATTGGTAGATGGTTTGCACGAAGCAATTGTGTCCGAAGAACTTTGGAATCAGGCACAAGCCAAATTGCGTTCGCAAGCCCGGAAATACGAACGGATCGACCGTGGTCAGGAATTCCGCACCCATCTGCTGACGGGTATTGTCAAATGTCCGATCTGCGGAGTCGGGATGTATGCCAACAAATGCATAAAGCGCAAACCGGACGGTACCAAATACAAAGACTTTTATTACTACGGATGCAAACACCGCAGTATGACACGCGGACATAAGTGTGATTACAAAAAGCAAATACACGAAGAACTGCTGGATGAGGCAGTTGCCGAAATTATCAAAAGTCTTGTCAGCACACCACGGTTTGCCGCTATGATGCAACAAAAGATCAGCAAAAAGATCGACATCGATGCCGTAGGCCAAGAAATCAGCGGTTATGAAAAACAACTCCGCCTTGCCCTGTCTGCCAAAGACCGACTGCTTGATGAAATCGACGAACTTGATCCGAGCGAAAAACATTACGCAAAACGCAAAAAAGACCTTGCCGATCGCCTTGATAAGATGTATGATAAGATAGAAGATATTGAACAACAGCTTCAAACAGCCAGAGAGAAAAAGAAATCGGTGGAAGCTGAACAACTCACCACACAAAACCTCTATAAAATTCTTCTCTGCTTCGACAGATTGTACGACCTTATGACCGAAATCGAAAAACGACAGCTGCTCGAAACCATGGTTGAGGAAATTCAAGTCTTTGAAGAACGGCAACCAAACGGCCGTTGGCTCAAGTCCATCAAATTCAAGCTGCCGATCATCGAGGAAGACCTGAATTTCGGTTTGGACGGAAAATCGAATGTGGAAACGGTATGCTTGCTGACCAAGCGCTAATCTTTTTTTGAAAGGATGATACCAATGCCGAATGGCATGACCCGTCGCGAACGGGAAATCACCGATATTCCTGAAATTTGCCGTATTTTGGATGCCGCAAAGGTGACGAATGTCGGTCTTGTGGATGACGGCGAGCCGTATGTTGTGCCGATGAATTACGGCTACACGATGGAGGACGGACGGTTGACCGTCTATCTGCACGGAGCAGTGCGCGGACGCAAGCTGGATGTTATCGCGAAAGAGCCGCGCATGTTTTTGACGATGATCGCCGACGCTGTGCCGTTTGAAGGCGATGTGGCATGCCGCTACGGCATGGCATATTGCTCAGTGATGGCGAAAGGCGTTGCCGAAATCGTGACCGACAGCGAAGAAAAGAAGCGCGGACTTTCCGTGTTGATGAAAACGCAAACAGGAAAAGACTTTGTATTCGACGATAAAATGGTGAGCGTCGTCAGCGTGATCAGGGTGACGGTGACAGCTTATACAGCGAAATATCGTCCGCTCCCTGCAAGGTGAACGCAATGAAAACATTGTATGTGTCCGATTTGGACAGCACGCTGCTCGGCACCGATCAGCGTACCTCCGCTTTTACCAACGAACGGCTGAATATACTGATCGACAACGGACTGTGCTTTTCCTACGCAACCGCCCGCTCGTTTCACACCGCCAAAACCGCAACAAGCGGGCTTTCGGCAAGTTTTCCCGTGATCGTTTATAACGGGACAATGATCAAGGATCATCAAAGCGGCAAGGTGCTGTGGCAGCATCGGTTTGAAAAAGCTGCTGCCGAGGCGCTGATTGATATGCTGCTTGACAGCGGTGTATCGCCGATCGTGTATACCTTTGTTGGCGGTAAGGAGCAATACCGCTATATTCCGCACACGCTGCATAAAGCGGCGGCGGAGTTTCTCGCCACACGCAAGGGCGACGAGCGCGATTACCCTGTCGCGACCGCCGAAGAATTGAAGGCGGGCGACATATTTTATATCACCTGCATCGGGGATAAAACGCGCCTCTCTCCCCTTTACAACGCTTATCGCATGCAGCATCGCTGCTTGTTTCAGGACGATTTGTATACGGGTGAGCCGTGGCTGGAAATTTCGCCGCAGGGTGCAGGCAAAGCACACGCCGCCAAGGAATTGCAGCGGTTGCTCGGTTGCGAGCGGCTGATCGTATTCGGTGACGGCGTCAACGATATCGATTTGTTTGCCGCAGCCGACGAAGCATATGCGGTTGAAAACGCCGATCCCGCGCTGAAAGCGATCGCAACCGCCGTGATCGGCAGTAATACGGGCGACGGCGTGGCACATTGGTTATGGGAACACATCAAGGGAGACAACCATGTTTAAACGAGTTATGATTTTGAGTGCCGTTTTCAGCGGTGTATTGACTATCGTGCTGATCGGTATATATACCGCGTATCCGTCGGAGTGGCTGGAAATGCTGGCGATCACCATGGGGACGATTGCTTATCATTTCATCATGCGATTAGCGGTCGGCGGCGCGTGGCATCCGTTTCGCACGCGGGCAAATCCCGCTTCGCCGTGGTTTCGTGAAAAGCCATGGGAAGCGGCGCTGTATAAACGCCTGCGGGTGAAGAATTGGAAGCATCACCTTCCCACCTATGATCCCGCTTCTTTTGACACGAAACACCATACCCCCGAAGAATTGCTCATTGCCATGTGCCATTCCGAGCGGGTGCACGAAACGATCGCTCTGCTCTCCTTTTTACCGCTTCTGGGTGCGATATGGTTTCACGCCTTTTTTGCTTTTATGATCACATCGCTCTCGGCGGCGATGTTCGACATGTTGTTTGTAATCCTGCAACGGTATAACCGTCCGCGTATGGCGGTGCTGATAAAACGGCAACAACGCCGAAGTCACGGATGACATCACGCATTTTCTATAAAACAAAACACCCCTCGTGCCGCAGATATCCACGGCACGAGGGG
>JAZURB010000233.1:0-2610 GCA_045605945.1 Acutalibacteraceae bacterium | reverse complement strand
GTCTTCCTTAGTGAGCTTGCTTTCGTTCACGCTGTAAACGATGGTGGGCAGATCGTTGCCCGCAGGAGCGGAGATAACAACTTTCTTAGCGCCAGCCTAGATGTGAGCGGAAGCCTTCTCCTTGGAGCAGTAGAAACCGGTGCACTCGAGAACGGTCTCAACGCCGTGCTCGCCCCACGGAATGTTCTTCGCGTCTTTTTCCGCGTAGATGGTGATCTCTTTGCCGTCGACAACGATGGAATTCTCCTTCGCCTCGACCTTGTCCGCCAGCGCGTAACGGCCCTGAGCGGAATCGTACTTCAGAAGATGAGCGAGCATCTTCGCATCGGTCAGGTCGTTGATCGCAACAACCTCGTAACCCTCCGCGCCGAACATCTGACGGAACGCCAGACGACCGATGCGGCCGAAACCATTAATACCAACTTTGATTGCCATAATGAAAAACCTCCTAAATAGATTTCGATGTTATTTTATCCCATTTTCGGATTTTTTTCAAGGGGTTTGGGTAAGTTTTAATGCAAACTTTTTGAAAAACCGCCTATTTTTTTGAATTTCAGGGTGGTTTTGCCGCTTTTTGCCGCTTTTGCTTGCATCTTATCCGCGAAAGCTGTATAATAATTGTGTTCGAACCTCACAACCGAAAGGAAGGTTTATTCGTTATGAAAGTGTCTCCTTCAATCCTCACCTGTGATTTTGCGCATATGGCAGAAGCCGTAAAGCTGTGCGAGGACAGCGGCGCCGATATGCTTCATCTCGATGTTATGGACGGTCAGTTTGTACCGAATCTCAGCTTCGGCCCGCCCGTCATCGCTTCGCTTCGCCCGCTCACCCCTATGTTCTTTGACGTGCATCTGATGATGCAACGCCCCGATCTGCTGGTCGATGCCTTCGCCAAGGCGGGCGCGGATCTGATCAATATTCATGTGGAGTGCGACGCCGATATTGCCGCAACGCTCGACCGCATTAAAGAGCTTGGCAAGCAAGCCGCGCTCACCATCAAGCCGAACACCCCTGCCGAGGCGGTGTTCCCCTACCTTGACAAACTCGACATGGTGCTGATCATGACGGTGGAGCCCGGTTTCGGCGGTCAATCCTTTATGGGTGACATGCTCCCGAAAATCGCCGCAATCAAAGCAGAAGCGGCAAAGCGCGGTCTGAACATTCCCGTGCAGCTGGACGGCGGCGTGGGTGCCGGCAATGCGGCGCTTTGCGCCGAGAACGGTGCGGATATCGTCGTCATGGGCAGCGCGGTGTTTAACGCGGAAAACCCGAAAGCGCTCGTGTCGATGGTGCAGGCGCTGTGAGAGGGATGTGATCGTTTATGAAAGCAAAGGAAATTATCAGCGTTGTGCTCGGCGCACCGTGCTCTTTTGCGGCGGGTGCACTTTGCACCGCCAACCCCACCATCCGCACCGCGGTGAAGGACGGTGTTGTTGCTGTCGGTGATATGCTGACGGGCGGCATGCCGGAAGGTCTGTCCGCGTTGGCGGCGCGCTATGCGGTGGCAGCAGTTATCGCTATGCTGACGGCGACAATCGCCTTGCTTCTTTGGTGGGTATGCGGCAAAGAAAAACGCCGCTTCGCCATGCTGAGCGGGATTGGTGTTTCGCTGGCTCTCGCCGCTGTCGGCGCCGTTTGCGGCTCGTGGCAATCGGCAATCGCCGCGGCAGTCGGCGGATTCGGTGCTCTCGCTTGCCTACTGCTGTACGGTGTGCTGGCGAAGAAGATGCCGAGCATCTTCAACCGCGAAACAGTGAACTACATCATCTTCGGCGTACTGACAACGGTGGTCAGCTTTGTATCCCATATGATCTTCGCCGATGTTCTCAGCACACCCGCCACCGTGAATACGATCGGCAGTTGGGTATGTGCCGCAACTTTCGCGTATGTTGTCAACAAGCTGTTTGTGTTTGAAAGCCACACGGACAGCGCGAAAGCCTTTTTCCGCGAGCTGTGGCTGTTCTTCGCCGCCAGATTGCTGTCGCTGGGACTGGAATTCGTGTTCATGCTGATCACAGTGGACCTGCTCCACTTCAACGAAGCGGTATGCAAGCTCATCGCACAGGTGTTCATTCTCATCGCAAACTACATTTTCAGCAAGCTCATCATCTTCAAGAAAAAGCCCGAATAACGCATAAAAAACGGCGCATACTCCTTAAAAAGGGGTGTGCGCCGTGTTATTTCAAAAAGAAACGAAAATCGCCGTCGCCATCGGCGCTGCAGCAGGCATTGTGAACGGCCTGTTCGGCGCGGGCGGCGGCTTGCTTTTAGTGCCGCTGCTCATCACCGCCTGTCAACTGCCTCCCAAAACCGCGTTTGCAACCTCGCTCGCCGTCACGGCGGCACTGTCGGCAGTGTCCTTAAGCGTATATTTGTTTCGCGGACATGTTGATTTTTCCGCCGCTCTTCCCTATGCTGTCGGCGGCATCGCGGGCGGCATTCTGGCGGGCATCTTTATGAAACGTATCCGCGTCACATGGTTGCGCATAGTTCTCGCCGCCTTTCTGCTTTACGGCGGCGTAAAGGCGGTGATGCTGTGGTAAACATTCTTATCGCCGCCGTGATCGGAGCTGCCGCAGGTATACTCAGCGGTATGGGCATCGGCGGCGG
>JAZURB010000232.1:0-1838 GCA_045605945.1 Acutalibacteraceae bacterium | reverse complement strand
ACTTCGCCGTAGGTGACGGTGATCGTCTGCTCGCCGAGCGTTTTGATATCGCCACCGCTGATCATGTCGGCTGTGACCGGCACCACATCCGATTCGCCGTTTTCATATACCAAGCGAATGGTCATGCCGGAGAAATCAAATGCTGTGTTTTGCACAAATTCCGATTTATCGGGTCCTTTTGCGATCTCGATTGAAGCCACGACAGGACGCTCACTCACGGTAATATCAAAGAAAACGGACACACCCGCATAGGTGGCGGTAATCGTTTGCGTGCCGACGGTTTGATTGTCATAACCTTGGATGCTCGCCTTGGAAAGATCGAGCATCTCATTTGCGCCGGAGGGGTAAAACACCCACCTCATACCGCCACTGAGATCCATCTCTTCGCCGATGTAATATGTTGTCTTCGTCGGGGGCGCCATGAGCGAAACAGACGATGCCGCCACAGTAGTGTCCTGCAGCATATTTTGCAGCTGCGGATAGGGATACACACCATCCGTAACAATCGTCCATGTATCGTCAAAATCAAAGCCGACATACATCGATTGCAGTTTCATTTGCGACTCAGTCAACGCGGTCGCACCGGTGGAACTGGAGCCGCTGTCAACCAGATAATAGGAATTCGTGATGGTGCCTCCGCTTGCAATACCATATTTATTCGATGTACCGCTGGTCACACCATGATTGTAGGAGGTTTTTATAGTTGCAGAGGAGACTGTACCTGCAAGACCGCCGCAATAACATGTATAATACGCATCTGTGTATACCGTAAATACAGAACCGTTATTATAACTGTCTTTCATCACGGATGTCGTCTCTGTAAAACTGCCTACAATACCGCCAATGTACGAGCGATCTTTGTCGTACGAGAAATAATTGTAGGTAGCACTAACATCTCCGGTGTTCGCGCATTGCTCGATCTGTGTAGAAGATGCCACGCCGACAATACCACCAACATAACCATAGGATATGGTTATGTTGGCATTGTTACGGCAATAGCGTAGCGTTGCATCGGAAGCATAGCCGACAATACCACCAACATTTGCATAACCTTTTCTCGATTCCACCGTGGCGTTATTGTAGCAATTTTCGAAAGCACCGGTCGCATAACCCGCAAAAGCACCCGCATAATTACCGCTTTGCGCATACACGCTGCCCTCGATGGTTAGATTCTCAACTTTACCGCTGACATTGGCAAACAAACCGACATATACTTTATCGGTACCTTGCGGCAGCGAGGTCACATCAATGCGCAGACCACGAATCGTATGACCGTTTCCATTGAACGAACCGGTAAACGCGTCATTACTGTAAATATCTTTACTGCCGATCGGGTTCCAACCGTTTCCGTTAAAATCCCAATCGCCGCCTTTGGCGGTAGCTGCAGTCAGATCGGTATCATTGACAAGGATATAATTACCTGCCAGATCGTTACGAATATTATAGAGCTGCTCGATCGTGGAGATTTCTTGAAGCGGTCGCTCCGCAACCGTCACTGTAAAGGTCAGTGCTTTACCACGATACACCACGGTTAATGTTTGCGTGCCGATTGCCTGTGCATCATAACCGCTAACCATATCCGCAGTGACTGTAACCGTGCTTGTCTCACCGTTATTATAGGAGCAAACAATCGTCATCCCTGTTGGATCGAATGCATCGCCGATATAATACACCGTCTTTTTCGGATATGCGCCGATCTCGCACGCCGTCATCACGCGGGAATCTTGCATGTTATCGCGCAGCTGCGGGAGCGCATAAAGTGCCGCCGCATCCATCCACCATGTATTTTCAAAATCAAAGCCGACATACATCGATTGCAGTTTCATTTGCGACTCGGT
>JAZURB010000231.1:0-2493 GCA_045605945.1 Acutalibacteraceae bacterium | reverse complement strand
CCAGTTCTTTTTCGGACACGAATGACAAAAAGAAGTCCATCTTACGGTGGTCTTCTTTTTTTTGTAATTAAGGATATCTATAGACTGTTTTATTACACGATATACCGAAACTTTCATATACCCCCCTGTTGACAATATACCCCTGCGGGGTATATCATTCTTATAGGAGGGATGTGCATGGAAAAACAGTGTTGCGGTAAAACTACCAAAAGAAGTCCCGAGGAGAAAAAACAACTCATTCATCGGTTGAATCGCATCAGCGGTCAAATTAACGGTATCACAAAAATGATTGAAAACGATGCGTATTGTAACGATGTGCTGGTGCAATTATCGGCAGTGAAAAATTCCGTGAAAAGTCTATCGACGCTTATGCTTGAAAACCATTTGTATATGTGCGTAACGCGTGATTTGGAAAACGGTGAATTGGATACCATTGACGAGCTTATCAGCTTGTTTAAACGATTTAATCAATAAAGGGAGGTGACAATATGGATAAAATTGTTTTGTGCGAAAAATGCGGCGCGATGGTGAAGGTTTTGATCGATTGCACCTGCGAAAACTGCGGCATCAAATGCTGCGGCGAAACCATGAAAGAGATTTCGGCGGAAGAGGCGGCAAAACGCTTGGAAAACCAATAATCCTCCATAACAAAAGCTCCGTTCTCAGTTGAGAACGTAGCTTTTGTTATGCTTTGAGCACTTTTTCCATTAAGGTGTAGCCTTTTTCGACGAACAATCCTGTCGAAGCGGCGGTTGCTTCGGTAAAACGGGCAATACCGCTCTCTTTCTCGTCGCCGTGGCGATACAGCAGATAGGGGACGGGATCGCTTGTGTGCGTTTTCACGCACAGCGGTGTCGGATGATCGGGGCAGATGAGCAGCGTATATTCATCGTCGATCTCCTTCATCGCCTCAAGAAGCGGTGCCAACACGCGGCGGTCGATTTCTTCGAGTGAGCGCA
The DNA here is from genome assembly GCA_045605945.1 of Acutalibacteraceae bacterium. GTDB lineage: Bacteria > Bacillota > Clostridia > Oscillospirales > Acutalibacteraceae > RGIG1959. The sequence goes on along the minus strand of JAZURB010000231.1, from coordinate 1,534 downwards.
CTTTATTTTCCGCTTCGCCGCGGTGACCGCACTCATCGGGTGCTTCGAGGTGGATGTACACAAGATCGTGACCGTTTTTCAGTGCATTGATCGCCGCATCACGCTTGCCTTCGAAGTTGGTGTCGATATAGCCCGTTGCACCTTCGACTTCGCAAACGGTCATCCCGTTGAGGCGTGCGATACCTTTGAGAAGATCCACAGCCGACACCATAGCGCCCTTCACACCGTACATGGTTTCGAAGTCTTTCAGTTGCGGGCGTGTGCCGTGACCCCACAGCCAAATCGCATTGGCGGGAGCCATACCGTTTGCAATACGCTCGATATTGGTGGGGTGATCTTTGAGCAAATCGTAGCTGCGCTTCATCAAATCAAGCAGCGGAGCTGCTGCGGGATCAAGCGGCAAATACTCACCGATCACGCGTCCCGTGATATCGTGGGGAGGTGTCAGCTTGCCGATCGCGGTCTTACCACCGTGCCAAACGAGACAGTGGCGATACGCGGTGCCTGTGTAGAAATCGAACTCACCGCCGCCGAAGGCTTCCTGTACGGTTTTGATGATCGAGTCGGCGGGAGCGGTGTGGATATCGCCTGCACAATAGTCGAGAATGGTTTTCTCTTCATAGGTTTCATCATCCGACAGGGTAACAAGATTGCAGCGCATAGCAACATCGTCATCCTTCAAATCGATACCGATGTTTGCAGCCTCCAACGGCGAGCGCCCTGTGTAACAATCCGCGGCGTTATAGCCCAAAACGGCAAGGTTAGCAACATCGCTGCCGGGGGAGAGCCCTGCAGGGACCGTCTTGACCATGCCGAGCTCCGCTTTGGCGGCGAGCGCATCCATGGTCGGTTTGTTTGCCGCTTCCATGGGGGTTTTACCGCCCAAAGCATCAAACGGCTTATCGGCCATACCGTCGCATAAAAGCACGATATATTTCATAGTTAACAGCACCTTTCCTGTGGTGTTTTTCTTTGACGAGAAACAGTATAGCAGAAAAATATGAAAATGAAAAGACGGTTGTTAAAATTTCGTCAAAAATTTGTCTGTAACCCGTTGCAATTTGGTAAAGAATAGGTTATAATAGCAAAGGTTATTATGGGCGGGAATAAGTTTTTCGCCAAAGGTACGATAAATTAGCGAATGGAAAGAGGATGATTGTAGGTATGACATACGAGCAATTCGTTGAAATGTTTGGTGTTGAGGCGCTTAAGAACGACTTCGACTCGCTTACCGAACAATTCCGCTTGTGGTTTCGAATTTTTGCGGATTATAAAGATTATTTGACGGAGTCGGCTTCGCAAAACTCGATTCAAGTGTCCGACGGTATGACCGTCGTGATCGGCTTGGCGGTTGTGTTTGCCGTGTTGCTTGCTCTGACCGGCGTCTTCTATCTGTTTGGCTTTGTTATGGATAAAATCAACGCCCCGAAGAAGCCGAAGAAGGCAGAGGTTGCCGCCCCGGCAGCAACCCCCGCGGCGGTCCCTGCTGCAGCGCCTGTTCCCGTTGTGCAAGACGGCATCAGCGGTGAGGTCG
>JAZURB010000230.1:0-4346 GCA_045605945.1 Acutalibacteraceae bacterium | reverse complement strand
AATTTCCACACATTACCGATGCCGATAGCACATCCGGCGCTGAGCAGGATAAACCCGAGTCGACTGCCTAATTGTTCGCGTTTCAAACGATCGCCTCCTTCTGAAAACCGATAACCAGTATACCACATATAACACCGCATTTCCAGTATTTATTTTGCGGATTTTTTGAAACCTCAAGAATTGACAAATTTTACAAAAACTTTTGGGAAATAAAGGGATAAATCGCAAAGAAACGGGGTTGAAGCGCGTTTCATTTTGACGGATTTTGTGCATTATCAACAAAATCCATCACCGAAACGAGCAAGAAAGAAATGGTTGTTAGAAAAACATCAAACTTTCAAAAAAGCCCTTGTTTTTGGCGAAAAAAATCGTATAATAATAGTGTGCGACAGACAAACCAAGGAGGTTAATTTTTATGGGAAGAAACTATGACGCGTGGCACGGTTTTGAAGGCGGCACATGGAAAGAAGAAATCAATGTGCGCAGCTTCATCCGCCACAATTTTGATCCTTACGAGGGTGATGACAGTTTTCTCTGCGGTCCGACCGCGGATACCGAGGCGCTGTGGAATCAAGTGATGGATCTCACGCTCAAAGAGCGCGAGGCGGGCGGCGTGTTGGATATGGATACGCGCATTGTTACGGGTATCACCGCGCACGGCCCCGGTTATTTGGATAAAGATAAGGAGCGCATTGTCGGCTTCCAAACCGACAAGCCCTTCAAGCGTGCGATGCATGTTTACGGCGGTGTCCGTATGGCTCAAAAAGCCTGCGCGGACAACGGTTATGAGATCGATCAGGAAATCGTCGATTTCTTCACTACCCACCGCAAGACGCATAATGCGGGCGTGTTCGACGTGTACACTCCCGAGATGCGCGCTTGCCGTTCGAGCCACATCATCACCGGTCTGCCCGATGCTTACGGCCGCGGCCGCATCATCGGCGACTATCGCCGCGTTGCGCTGTACGGCGTGGACCGTCTGATCGAGGATAAAGAGGAGCAAAAGCGCACGACTCGTTCGGCGATGTACTCCGAAGTGATCCGTGACCGCGAAGAGCTCGCTGAGCAAATTCGTGCGTTGCAACAGCTCAAAGAAATGGCGCTGAGCTACGGCTATGACATTTCGTTGCCCGCAAGCAATTTCAAAGAGGCAGTGCAATGGTTGTATTTTGCTTACCTCGCAGCGGTTAAAGAGCAAAACGGTGCGGCAATGTCGCTGGGTCGTACTTCGACCTTCCTCGATGTGTATGCGCAGCGTGATCTGAGAGACGGCGTCCTCACCGAAGAGCAGGTGCAGGAAATCGTTGACCACTTCATCATGAAGTTGCGTCTGGTCAAATTCGCGCGTACCCCTGAATACAATGCGCTTTTCTCCGGCGACCCGCAGTGGGTTACCGAGTCGATCGGCGGCATCGGCATCGACGGTCGTCCGCTCGTTACGAAGATGTCGTATCGTTATCTGCATACGCTCAAGAACCTCGGCCCGTCTCCCGAGCCCAACCTGACGGTTCTGTGGTCGACGCGTCTGCCCGAGAACTTCAAACGCTTCTGCGCAAAGATCTCGATCGAGACCTCGTCCGTGCAGTATGAGAACGACGACCTGATGCGTTTCACTCATGGCGATGACTACGCGATCGCTTGTTGCGTTTCCTCGATGCGTCTCGGCAAAGAGATGCAATTCTTCGGCGCGCGTGCGAACCTTGCGAAGTGCTTGCTTTACGCGATCAACGGCGGTAAAGACGAGATCAGCGGCAAGCAGGTCGGCCCCGAGTATCAGCCCATCACGGCGGAATACCTCGACTATGACGAGGTGATGAAGAAGTACGATGCGATGATGCAATGGCTTGCTCACGTCTATGTTAACACGCTGAACATCATCCACTACATGCACGACAAGTATTGCTACGAGAAGCTGCAAATGGCGCTTCACGATAAACGCGTGACCCGCTGGTTTGCAACGGGTATCGCGGGTCTGTCTGTTGTGGCGGACAGCTTGTCGGCTATCAAATACGCGAAGGTGCGCGTGATTCGTGACGAAACCGGCCTGGCAGTCGATTATGTGACCGAGGGCGATTTCCCGAAATACGGCAACGACGACGATCGCGTCGATGAGATTGCGCGTGATATCGTGCATCGCTTCATGGAGCATGTTCGTGCGAACCACACCTATCGTGACAGTATCCCGACCACTTCGATCCTGACGATCACCTCCAATGTCGTTTACGGCAAAGCGACCGGTTCGACTCCCGACGGCAGAAAACGCGGCGAAGCGTTTGCGCCCGGTGCGAACCCCATGCATCGTCGTGACGAGAGCGGCGCGATCGCATCCTTGGCTTCTGTTGCGAAGATGCCCTTCATTGATGCGCAGGACGGTATTTCCAACACCTTCTCGATCATCCCCGGCGCGCTGGGCAAGGACGATCGCATGTTTACCGGTGATATTGATGTGGATCTTGATTGCGGTTGCGGCGCGTGTGCAAACCCGACCCTGTTTGAGGGTCTTGACCGAGACTGATCTATTGAAAGGAGTGACGCCTTTATGGCAGCAACACAACAACAAATCGACAACCTGGTGACGCTTTTGGACGGCTATGTCGAAAAGGGCGGTCATCATCTGAATGTGAATGTTTTCACCAAAGAAACCCTGCTCGATGCCCAACAGCATCCCGAGCGTTATCCGCAGCTGACGGTGCGCGTCAGCGGCTATGCCGTGAACTTCGTTAAGCTGACGAAGGAGCAACAGGACGAGGTTATCTCCCGTACCTTCCACGAAGGCTTTTAAGTTATGATCGGGTATGTGCATTCCCTGGAAAGCTTCGGTACGGTAGACGGCCCCGGTGTGCGCTTGGTGGTGTTCCTTCAAGGATGCCCGATGCGCTGTGCCTATTGCCACAACCCCGACACCTGGCAGCCCCGCACGGGACAGCAGATGTCGGTGGAGGATATCCTTGCGCGGTATCATGCCAACCGATCGTTCTATGCCAAAGGCGGCATTACGGTAACGGGCGGTGAACCGCTTATGCAGCTCGATTTTGTGACGGCGTTGTTTGAAGCGGCAAAACGCGAAGGCATTCATACCTGCCTCGATAGCTCGGGTATACTGTTCGATGCGGAAAAGACAGCGGATTTCGATCGCCTTGTCGCTGTAACCGACTTGGTGCTGCTGGATATTAAGCATATCGATCCCGCTGCGCATCGCCGTTTGACGGCGTGGGATAACGCATCTCCGCTCGCCTTTGCGCGTTATCTGGATGCGAAGGGCGTGCCGATGTGGATTCGCCATGTGGTTGTTCCGCAATATACCGATGGGGAAGAAGACTTGCTGGTGCTCGGACGCTTTATCGGTACGCTGAAATCGGTGAAAGCGCTCGATATCCTGCCGTACCATACGATGGGTGTCAACAAATATGCATCGCTTGGCATGGAGTATCCGCTTGAAGGCATACCCGCACTGACCAAAGAAGCGGCATTTGACGCAAAACAAATTGTGCTTCGCGGCATTCGCGAGGTGCGCACATAACAAACACAAAAGCGACTTTGATCGAAATCGGTCAAAGTCGCTTTTTCTGGTTTACAGTTGCAAAGAGGAAGATAATCGTGTATACTTATTGTGTATAGCATGAAAGGATAAGGTGCTGTTTTATGGATGTTTCGTACCGCAAGAAACCGTATAACACCTCTAAATACCCCATTCGCCAACCGCTGTTTATGATGGGATTGTTGGCACTTGTCAGCCGCATCGGTATGCCCGGCGGTTGCCCGTACCGCATTGAAAAAATCAACATGGAGAATGTCAAGCCGCCGTATCTGTTGCTGTCGAACCACCAGTATTTTGTGGACTTTCAGCTGTCGGCGATGGCAACCTTTCCGCATCGCGTCAACAATGTTGCGAATATCGACGGCTACTATCGTCGTCCGTGGGTCATGGAACTGCTCGGCTGTATTTGTAAACGCAAATTTACCACCGATCTGCATCTGATCCGTTCGATCCGTCGCGTGCTGACAAAATATAAGGATATTGTATGCATCTATCCCGAAGCACGCTATTCGCCCATCGGTACGCTGGCGATTCTGCCTGATTCGCTGGGTAAAATGGTCAAGCTTGCTAAGGTGCCCGTGGTTGTTCTGGTGCATCACGGCAACTATCTGCACACGCCGTTTTGGAATTATCGCAAAAAACGAAAAGTACCGCTGTATACCTCGATGACGCAGGTGCTTACCGCCGAAGAGGCTGAGCAGAAATCGGTTGATGAGATCAATGCGATCATTCGTGAAGCCATGGCGTATGATGAATATGCGTGGCAAAAGGAGCAAAACATCCGCATCGATGTGCCGTTCCGCGCCGA
>JAZURB010000229.1:0-4093 GCA_045605945.1 Acutalibacteraceae bacterium | reverse complement strand
ATAGATATAACCGCTGTTGACGGAATCAAAGCTGTTTTGATAGGTCATATACGCCGACGGCCAAGCCCAGTTGTCCGCATTGGTCACGCCGTTGTACATAGTGACCGAGTTATACTCGTCGTTGTTAAAGTAAGGCCAAATCGCGCCTTGGTCGTTGAATTGATTGAGCTGCAGCTGCTGCTCGTTGGGCATCAGGTTATCGTTTGCACCCCAGTATGCTTCGTTCCACTTCGCATACAGCGTGAAATCGTAAGGCACAGTGGAATTGAAATCATAGGGATCGGTCAGCTCGGGGTTGCAATACCAGCCGCCGAAATCAAAGCCGTATTTGGTGGGAGCGGCGGGCTGAGGCAGCTTGTCGCCGTCCTTCACCTTGGCGGGCTCCACTGCCGAGCCACCGTTGGTCTCGAAGGTGACGGTGTGCTTGGTCACAACATTGTTGTAGCCGTAGGTCGCCATGATGGTGGGATAATCGCGGTAAGCAACATTACAGTCAAGCGGGTAGTTGCCGTTGGCATCCTTCCAATAGGAACCATCGTAAGACGGGGTCTTGGTGGAGTTGTACCACTTATACTGCCACATGCCGTATTTCGACATATAGGAGGTGTTATCCTTCGTCGGATCAAACTGCGCGCCGGTACCGTTGGTCTTGATGCGCGCCACCCAGGTGTCATAGTTGAACGAGCTCGATGCCTGCAGTTCGTTCAGCGAATGGGCTGCCGTCGAATACACGCCGGGGAAATAGCCCGCCGCTTCCATTGTCTCGCACCAACCGAGGCACAGGTCAACCAGCTTCGAGGTGCTCAGGCCTTCTTGGTTTTCCGCCTCCACATCGAAATAGATGGGGTACTCAAAATACATGTTGTTCTTTTCCATGATATCGATGCAGAAATTCGCATCGTCAACAGCACCCGCACGCGTGGTTTTGTAGCAATAGTAGTACGCGCCGACATGCATACCCGCCGCACGCGCCATGTTATACAGCGTGACAAACGTCGGGTCTGCCTTGCGATCGTAAGTCGGTTTTTGATCACCGATACGCAGGATGACAAAGCTACAGCCGTCCGCTTTCATCTTGTTGAAATCCACCCAGCTGTAATCGGTATAGGTGGCGCCGTTGACATTCCACTGGGACATATCGCAGCCCCACGCCACGATCTTGCCGTCGCCGCCCTTTTTCGCGCCCGCAAGCGCAAAAGCCGACGGAGCTGCCGCCGCAAACAGCGACGCAACCATAATCATGGCAAGCGCCAGCGCGGCAAGGCGTTTCATCATTTTCATAATGTATTCCTCCTTTTATAATCTAATATGAAAGTCCCTACTCTTCTAGTATAAATGTAACATTTTCGCCAAAAAAAGTCAACCTTATTTCACGATTTCGTATACAATTTGGGGAAAACGCCAAAAACCGTATGTGATAATTTGTTACCTCTTCTAAATCCCGCAAGCAAACGGCATCGCCGAAAGCACAAAAAATGCCACCCGAAGGTGGCTTTTTTCACATTATAATGTAGAAATCAAGATATCACGGGCATCTGCCGTCGTAATTGTGCCGTTGCCGTCGTAATCCGCGGCTTTCAGCTGCAGCGCAGTCAAATCGTAGCTGCCGATGGTATACTGCAACACCACGCGCGCATCCGCCGTGGTGATCACGCCGTTGCCGTCGGTATCGCCGAGCAAAATATCTTCCGCATTTTCACTCAACGAGCCGTTTGCCGACTTGCCGTCCTGCACATACTGCACGGTGTCCTTGCGCGAAGCTTGGAACGCCTTCATCGTCAGCGTGCCTTTGCCGACCACGGTGATCGTTACACTCTTGATCGTGCTGGAGGTCACTGCCCCACCGTTCCACTCATAGTAGCCCGCCAGGTTCATGACAGGTGCCCATGTGCCCGCAGGAAGTGCCTCGGGAGCCGTTTCGAAGCCAAAGGTATCGTAGAATTCCGAAGCCACATTCATACGCGCATCGCCGTTACCGTTTGTCAGTTCCACCGCGATATTAAACGGTGCCGTCGATGTCACATCCACGAGCAGCTTACGGAAATCGGTCGGGTTGATATCCTTGCCGATATTCATCTTGATGCTGTAACCGTTATCCGATGTGCCGTTCACCGTGAGCGTGCCGTTGTTATACACATAATTGCCCGCGCCCGACAGTTGTTGGATATCGCTGTCCATCAACGTGATATAGGGGTCGCTGATGGTGAATTTCGGTGTCAGCTTCAGATCGTAAAGCTTCACATACGAATCTTTTTCGCCGACAACATAATAGGTCACCTTGGTGAACTTGACATTGCCGCTCTCCGGCGCATGACCGAGATTGCGAATGTACGAGCCGACATCGTAAAACTCCTCGAGCACACCTGCAGGAAGGTCGTTGCCGTTGTTGCCGATATCCGAGATATACAGATCGTGCGCTTCGCCGTTCTTATCGAGATAGGTAATGATTACATTGAACTGCGCCGTGCCGTCCTTCTTCACATAGAGATACGCATCGTTTGCCGAGTCGAAGCTGTTTTCGTAGGTCATATATGCCGACGGCCACGACCAGTTTTCGTCGTTCGTCACGCCGTTGTATAATGTGACAGAGCCGTATTCATCGTTGTTCCAGTACGGCCAGATCGCACCTTGACCATTGAAATCGTTGAGCTGCATTTGCTGCTCATTGGGCATCAGATTGTTGTTGCCGCCCCAGAATTGCTCGTTCCACTTCGCATACAGCGTAAAGCCATACGGTACGGGAGAGGAAAAATCATACGGGTCGGTAAGCTCGGGGTTGCAATACCAGCCGCCGAAATCCATGGCATAGCGGCTCGGTGCCGTCGGCTCGGAAAGCTGCGTGCCATCCTTGACATACACAGGCTCCACCGCCGTACCGCCGTTGGTTTCGAAGGTGATCTTATGGCGGGTCACCACATTGTTGTAACCGTAGGTCTGCATGATCGTGGGATAGTCTTTGTAAGCGACATTAACATCCAACATATTCAGACCGATGCCGTTATATTCGTACTCATACCACGCATACTGCCACATGTTTGCCACATCGCGCTTGTGCATGGTGTTCGGATTCCACTGTGCACCGCCGTCATAGTCGGTTTTAACATTGGGCACCCACGTGTCATAGGTCTCTTTAAAAGTGCCGGTCAGTTTTTCAAGGCACTGCGACTGACCTGCATAAATACCGGGGAAATAACCGGCTTTTTCGAGTGTTTCACACCAGCCGAGGCACAGGCTGTTCATTGCCGAAGAGCCGAGGTTGTTTTGCTCTTTTTCTTCAATATCATAATAGATGGGATATTCAAAATACATGTTGTACTGCTCGATAATGCTCATGCACCACTGTGCATCCTCCGCCGCATCCGCATAATTGAGCGATCCGGAATAAAAATACACGCCAAGCGCCATGCCCGCCGCACGAGCACGATTGTAAAATTCCACGAAGGCTTTGTCGAGAACGCGTTTGCTGCCGTTTGACGCCGAAGGCTCATAGCCGATACGCAAAATCGCAAACTGGCAGCCGTCCGCCTTCATCTTTGCAAAGTCAACAAGCGAATAATCCAATGTATCGCCGCCGACATTGTGATACGACAAATCGCAGCCGAAGGCGACGTTGTAGTTCATGTTGCTCGACAGACCCGCACCTTGCATCGCCGAGGCGGAAATGCCGCCCACAGCACATAGCGAAACTGTCATAACAAGGGCCGACAAGGCGGCAGCAAGCCGTTTCATCAGGTTCATAAATCAGGTTCCTCCTTGCTTATAATCGAGTAAATGCCCGTTTCTTCCTAGTATAAATGTAACACTTTCACCAAAAAAAGTCAACCATACACCATAGTTTCGTAAATAAAATCAGCATTACCGCCAAGCCGCCGCGTAAACTTTCGGTCATTCTTTCCATAGGCAAGACGGCTGCATCTCATCCGTTATTTGCTTTGCAAATGCCACCTTTCCCTCAAGCGAAAGGCTTGTTCAACTGTTTACAGACTATCACAGGTTTCTGTCACGGGGTGTCAAGGTCGCCCCTCACCGAAGATTGTGCGGATACACAAAAAACTCCCCGCGTTTTGCGTGTTATCCTTAACGGAGAACACGC
>JAZURB010000228.1:0-2029 GCA_045605945.1 Acutalibacteraceae bacterium | reverse complement strand
CATGGCTACGATCCGACTTGCTGCCGCGACAGGTATGACACGGTGTTTCAATAATGCGACCCGTGCCGCGGCACTGCTCGCATTCCGCCTGTGTTTGCATCACGCCGAAGGGGGTGCGCTGTTGACGGCGCACCTGACCGCTGCCGCCGCAAGCCTGACAGGTTTTGGGGGCGGTGCCTTTTTGCGCTCCGCTGCCGCCGCATTCGGCGCACGATTCCACCAGGTTGACATCCACTTGCTTTTTGCAACCTTTGGCGGATTCCTCAAACGAAATCACCACCGATGCCGCCACATCGCTGCCGCGACGGGGCGCGTTGGGATTTGCGCGGCGACCGCCGCCGCCACCGAAAAACGACGAGAAAATATCACCGAGATCAAAATCCATATCCGTAAAGCCGCCGTAGCCGCCCGCACCGCCTGCACCGAAATTCGGATCAACACCCGCATGACCGTATTGGTCATAACGCGCTTTCTTTTGGCTGTCGGACAACACCTCATACGCCTCGTTGACCTCTTTGAAATTGGCTTCTGCCGCTGCATCGCCGGGGTTCAAATCGGGATGATATTTCTTCGCTTTTTTGCGATAGGCTTTTTTAATCTCGTCATCGGATGTTCCTTTTTGAACACCGAGCACCTCATAATAATCGCGTTTGTCTGCCATTGGTGATTTCCTCTCAATGTATGTTCAGATATGTCCGAGATAACCCCTCCGCTGCGCAGAGGGGTTATCGCCGTTATTCATGCATTATTGCACATCGCCGTTGTAGAAGCCGTCGTCACCCACAGGGTTGTCGCCCATCGGAGCTTGACCGTCCTGCGGCGCCGCCGCTTGGTAAACCTTCGTTGCGATATCGCCGAACGCTTTCATCAGCTCTTCTTTCTTCGCTTTGATCGCGTCGATATCTTCGCCGCCGAGCGCAGCCTTCAAATCGTCAATCTTCGCCTGCACAGCCGTCTTATCCGCTTCGTCAACCTTGTCGCCGAACTCGGACAGCGCTTTCTCGCACTGATAAACCGCTTGATCTGCTTCGTTGCGAGTCTCGACCTCTTCGCGACGCTTCTTATCTTCCGCCGCATATTGCTCCGCGTCTTTAACCGCCTTCTCCACATCCTCCTTGGACATGTTGGTGTTGGAGGTGATGGTGATCTTCTGCTCGCGACCGGTCGCCATGTCTTTCGCGGACACATTCACGATGCCGTTCGCATCGATGTCGAAGGTGACTTCGATCTGCGGGATGCCACGGGGAGCGGGCGCGATACCGTCGAGGTGGAACATGCCCAGCGTCTTGTTGTCGCGGGCGAAGTCACGCTCGCCCTGCAGCACATGGATCTCAACCGAGGGCTGATTGTCCGCTGCGGTGGAGAAGATCTGGCTCTTCTTGGTGGGAATGGTGGTGTTGCGCTCGATGACCTTGGTCATGATGCCGCCCATGGTCTCAACACCCAGCGACAGCGGGGTAACATCGAGCAACAACAGACCCTTGACATCGCCGCCGAGCACGCCGCCTTGCAGCGCAGCGCCCATGGCAACACATTCGTCGGGGTTGATGCCCTTGAACGGCTCTTTGCCCATGAAGGACTTGACCGCATCCTGCACGGCGGGAATACGGGTGGAGCCGCCGACAAGCAGCACTTTATCGATTTCGGAAGCGGACAGACCGCTGTCTGCCAGCGCTTGCTTCACGGGTTTCATGGTCGCGTCGACGAGGTCGGCGGTCAGACGGTTGAACTCCGCACGAGACAGGGTAAGATCCAGGTGCTTCGGGCCGTTTGCATCTGCCGTGATGAAGGGCAGGTTGATGTTCGAAGTCATGCCGCCGGACAGCTCGATCTTCGCTTTCTCCGCCGCCTCACGCAGACGTTGCATCGCCATTTTGTCGCTCGACAGGTCGATGCCTTCCGCCTTCTTAAACTCGGCAACCATCCACGCCACGATCTTCTGGTCGAAGTCGTCGCCGCCCAGACGGTTGTTACCCGCGGTCGCGAGAACTTCCTGCACGCCGTCGCCCATTTCGATGATGGAGACGTC
>JAZURB010000227.1:0-5649 GCA_045605945.1 Acutalibacteraceae bacterium | reverse complement strand
GCGCTGTGGATCGCGATTGCGGCGTGTGTGTTGCTTGCCGTGGCGATTCCGCTCTGGTTTTGTAATCCGCCGTCGCGAGATCCGCTCTTTGAGATCGATCCGATTTTGAATGACCAACTCAGCGACTGGATTTATGAGCATCATGAAGGCGATTATCTTGAAGGGGATGTTGCGGCGGAAAATCACAAAATTCTGGATTTTACCGAGGACGAGGATTATACGACCGTCTATATGTGGGTGCTCTATCAGGAGTACGATGAGCAAAACGGCGAACTTGTTGAAGTATCGGGCGCGCATATCCCGACGGTGATCGTCGCGCGTAAATTCGGCGCAGAATACAAACTCGAAGAATACTGGGAAGCCGACGACGGTGAACGCTATCTGCCGAGTATCCGTAAGCGTTTCCCTGTGCGCCTTTGGGGCAAAGCAAGCGACAGCCAGCGTTATATCGAACAGCAACAAAACTCCTGCCTGGCAATTGCTCAGTGGAAATTGCAAAGTCGGAATGAGAGCGACACGGTCACACTCTATGCCACCGTAACCGAGATTGACGGCACATTGATGACGGTTGTCCCGCATGAGGGGCAATCGGTGAGCGGGAAGGTCATGTTGCCCGCAACGGAACTGTTGTTGAACCCGAACATCTATGCTGTCGGTGATGAGATTGTGGTATATTATGACGGCACGGTGCAGGAAACCTATCCGTTGCAGCTCCCGCATGTGCATGGGATTCGTAAGCTTGAGCCGGGCGAATATACAAGCCCGTATCTGTTTATCTCCACATCGTCCGAATAAATAGGAGAATTGATTTATGAAAAAACATATTACATGGATCCTGCTTGTTACCGTCGGCGTGTTGCTGATCGTCGGCAATCTGGTGTATCCGCTGTTGGCGGCACATATTGCCGTAAATGACGAGGAGACGATGAACTCAATCGCCATTATCGGCGGTGCGGATGAACCGACAACAATGTTTGTATACAGTCTTCTGCTTAACAGAAGATGTATAGCGCTGATCGCTATGGGTGTTTTATCGCTTCTGGCGGGGATTGTCGTCTGCATTTCAACATGTAGAAAAAGCCACGACACAAAACAATCGTTATAAAAAAGAGGGCGATCGCAAATCGCCCTCTTTCACTTTTTTGTGAAACATGTATCTCTTCTTAAAATTGTGCATATACTGTGATTGCACCAATTTTTAAGGAGGCGTTTTCCCATGAATCCTTTTTTAGAAAAGCCCATTACCGTTCTTGGCAGTTTTCGCAATTTCAAACAGCTCTATCCGAAACCGTACAATAAGCACGAGGTCGACCCGTACACCAAAACACGCATCATTCTGATGAACGGCACCGAATTTGAGGCTAACTGGTTCTCGCATCAATTCGCGCGCCACACCATGAATAACGATCTGCGTCGTGAGCTGGCGCTCACCCGCATGGTGGAAAAGCAACAGCAGCAGTATCTTGCCATGCTCAAGCCCTGCAACGAAACGGCGCTCGAGCATACGATTGGTTATGAGCAGCTCGCGGTCGATTTAACAGCCGAGCTTGCTAAGCGCGAAAAGGATTGCCATGTCAAAAAAGCGCTCGATTTCGCGCTTCTCGAGGACTTTGATCATCTGTATCGCTATGCCAACCAACTGGAAATGGAGCAAGGTGTCCGCGCCGAGCGCCTTGTCGGCCGCTACACCGAGATCATGCCCGGTCGCCCGACGATCGCGCATCATCGTTTCCCGAAGGATAATGTGCGCTGCTCGATCAACACCAAGCAAGCCGATCTGCAAACGGTGCTCGCCACCATGATCATCACCGCCGCCGAGCAGCAGACCATGAACTATTATATGAACATCTCCAACTTCGGCGCCAACGATGCCTCGCGGCGACTGTATGAAGAGATTGCGTTCGTGGAAGAAGAGCATGTCACGCAGTATGAGTCGCTCATGGATCCGAACGCGACCTTCCTTGAGATGCTTCTCTGGCACGAATATGTCGAGTGCTATCTCTACTGGTCGTGCGTTAAAACCGAAACCGATCGGTATATCAAGTGCATTTGGGAAGAGCATCTGGATATGGAGATCGCGCATCTGCATAAAGCAGCGGAATTGCTCAAGAAATACGAGGGTAAAGAATGGCAACAAGTTATCCCCGGCGGCGAATTCCCTGCACCGCTTTGCCTGCATGAAAATATTGATTATGTGCGCTGCATTCTCGGCACGACCGTGCAATTCACCAGCGTGGGGGAGGAATATCGCCTTTTGGATAATCTCCCTTGTGATGCCGACTTCTTTATGTATCAAAACTTGATGATCCCGTCGACGGATATCGTACAGTCGCATTGCGTGATCGACACGCATATCGCGCGTTGCGGCAAGGATTACCGTTATGAAATTGCCGAAAACCCCATCCCCGAGCTGCGTTGCCGCACCTGCGACAACACAAATGTCGGACGCGTGAAGGGGGCTGCCGAAAGCAGTGGGTTTTGCTGTAACTGAATAAAGTGATTGAAAAGTAGTCTATTGTGAGTTTTACACAATAGACTACTTTTTTGTAACTTTTCACAAAAACTAAACTTGAATTTGGATATCTTGTGTATTGAAAGCTGAGCCGTTTTGCGGTAAAATATACATGTGCAAATTTGGGCTAAATTTATAGGAGGTATGCTTTATGAAACAAGTTATGAAACGCAGCTTGAGCGTCATTCTGGCGCTGGCGATGATCCTGTCGCTGTGCGTGGCTGGCTTCTCGGCATCGGTTTCCGGTGAAGAAGTTATCCACCGCGCCATCCAGCGTCAATGGGATGCCAAATGGAAGAACTATTACATCGGCGGTCGTACCATGTATCAGACCGCTTGCGGTATTTTCTCCATTGTTAACACCGTCGGTTACCTCACCGGTAACGAGATGGATGTTATGGAGGTTGGCCGCTGGGCGAACAGCATCGGCGCGTTTAACACCGCCAGCTTCGGTGGCACGGATCGTTCCGTGCTGTATCCGAAACTGCAGGCGAAGTACGGCACGAAGTATGGCTTCACCACGGGTTGGATGGGCTATGCTACCGCGGCTTCTTCCACGCTGAAGAATCACCTGGCGGGCGGCGGCGTGGCAATCGGTCACGTTCCCGGTCACTTCATCGCGATCGTCGGTTACGACGCTTCGACCAATAAGTTCCATGTGTATGATTCCGCACCCAGCTCGGGTCGCGGCACCAATACCACCGGCGCTACCGGCTACGGCGACTGCTGGGTTACCCAGTCTCGCCTGAGCACCGGTAAGCTGGACCTCGACTGGTTCTGCCTGATGAGCGGCACCGGTTACCCGATCAACCTCGATTACGGTGAGGATCCCACCCCCGGCACCTCGGCGGAAAAGATCGGTACCTATCGCGTGAACAGCAAGGCACCCACCAGCGATCCGCTGAATGTTCGTTCCGGCCCCGGCACGTCCTATGACGATATCGGTGACTTGATCGAAGGCGATCTGGTTTACTGCAGCGAGATTTCCGGCAGCTGGCTGAAGATCAAGCAAATCAGCACCGGCCTTGAGGGCTACATCAGCGCGTCCTACGCGGATTACATCGGCATCGATGTTCTCGGCGGCACGGCAGCTCCCCAATGGGGCAATTTCACCACCTCGATCGACGATCAAGGTCAGCTGACCATCACCAATAACTCGGCTACCGATACCGTCGGTTACGACATGCGCTTGCCGATCGCGGTTGGCACCAGAACGACGCCTTACATGAACATCATGATCACCCCGAACTACGGCGCAGGTTACTACTTTGGCGTCACGCAGTACGGCAGCTTTATGATGCTGCGCGATTGCTCTTCGGATAAACAACTGGTTAAGGCGGATACCGCGCCGTATATGACCGGCACCGAGAAACTGGAAATCAATATTCAGGATGCTTGGGATTCGACTAACGGCGAGTGCATCGACACTGTGCGTTTCTATGTTGCACCCGGTTCCTCCATTACCATTAACTATTGCTACTTTGCGGCGGCCAAGGGCAAGGTGACCGATACCACTTACAACCTCATCCGCGGCAACGGCTCCTCCAACAGCGGCGTTGCGCTCATCAACGAGGATCTCATGGATCCCTCCAACATCTCCATCGTGGATCGTTCCAAGTCGGGTAAATATGTCTATGATAACGGTGTGCTCACCGTGACCTCGAACTCTGCGCAGGGCTACGAAGTGAAATTCGAGCTCAACAAGAGCTTCAAGGTGGAAGAACTCACCCGCCTGCTCCTCAGCGTTGCTGCGGAAGTTCCTTACGATATCGAGATGGTTATGACCTGTTCGCAGGGCGACAAGACCGTCTCTCTGACCGCAGACTGGTGGAACGGTCTGTGCGATGGCACTGTGAACGGCTACATCCCTGCAGCGAACCAATCGGCAGGCCTGGATCTCCTCGGCGTGTTCACCTGGAACGACATCATGCCTGCGGACGGCATCAGCACCATCAAGACCGTCACTTATAAGGTCGGCGGCCAAGGCGCGGTGGCTTTCGGTGCTCTGCAGATTGCGAACCAGGATGTCCTCTCGCTCTACAGCGACGGTCTGTACTTCTCCGACGCGACTGACGGCAGCGAGGACTTCGTCGAGTTCATCTTCGGCGATGTTGACGGCGATACCGTGATCAGCACCGCTGACGCGCGTACTGTTCTGCAGTACAGCATTGGCAGCGTGGATCTGACCGACATTTATCTGCTCGCAGCGGATTACAACGATGACGGCGTGATTGACACCGCGGATGCGCGTGACATTCTGATCGCTCCCCTGTAACCCCATAATTACCCCCCCGCGTTCCCAACGCGGGGGTTTTCTTTTTGTATCTTTAGATGGAAATAACCCCCGGCTATGCCGGGGGTTAAAGAAAGCTTTATCGAAAAAAGCCTTCCCCGTGGGGGAAAGCTGTAAGATTTGCCTGAGGGAGAGAAAAATCGCGGATAAATTCGCGCCCTATGCACCATTCCCCGTAGGAAGGTGGGCGATGACCTCGACGCTCCATTTATAGAAATTATGCGGCATGCGTCACCATGAGCGAGTCACAGGCGAGTCGAACGGGTTTACTCCCGCATCGGCTTGTGTCATCTTCGTAGAGGACGATACCCACATCGTTTCGTTGCGGCCTCTCATACATCTCACAATAAAAAACGCCCTCTTCCAAAGCGTGTGATCCTTAACGGAGAAAGTGAAAAATTGTCTCTTGTTGTAGGGCGGGACTGCGGCTATCGATGATAATAACAAATCAAAAACGAGTCCTTCTCAATTGCTTACGATCGGGGAGGACTCGTTTCTTCATACAAATATGTGTTTATCACTTTTATGACGAGTTTCGCATTTGTGTCACAAATGCATCGGGTGAACCCGAATCCCTTATTTGCAGAAGAGAAAAAGAGAAGGGTCAGCAAGTATGCCGAACCTTCTCTTTCTGTTTTTAGTGATATTCTGTGCTGACGCACAGAGTGATATTTTTGCTTCGCAAACGTGATATAAAAACCTGCGGTTTTTGTGATATTCTATTCGCCCTTACACTCGGCAAAGCCGAATAACACTGTGCGAAGCACAATACCACTGCGAAGCAATAGAACTCGCCGTTAGGCGAATAGAACTGCGTGATACTCCGTTAAGAGTATCACGCAAA
>JAZURB010000226.1:0-4939 GCA_045605945.1 Acutalibacteraceae bacterium | reverse complement strand
TGCTTGCGCTATAAAGGCGCACCGATCATGGCGCTCACACACGGCATGAACGGGGGCACCACCGAAGCGTACCAAACGATCGGGGGAGAAAAAGTGCCGTATCTGACGACGGTTGAAAGTCCGTGGGATGCGGTAAATCCTGAGCGCTTGACCACGGTAGCATTGCCCGCTGCACAGGCTGAACCGTTACTGAAATCCCTTGCGGAAACCGCCGAACTTCCCAATGCGAGTGCGTGGTTTGCCGCGCCGATCGTCAGTCAAGCGGGAACGGTTGAGGAAATCACCGTGTGCGGAAAACCCGTCAGCGGCACGGCGGTTTGCGAGGCGTTTTCACTGCCGAGTGCGGCTTTTACGGTGGCGGTGCAGGAAGAACAGGTCATCTTTACCGTGCAGGGACAGGGACATTTTGTCGGGATGAGTCTTTACGGTGCTGCAGCGATGGCGGCGGAAGGCGCTTCATGGCAAGAGATCGTAAAGCACTATTACAGCGGCATTGAAATCTAAAAACCCCCTGTGTAAATCAAGGGTTTACACAGGGGGTTATGTATTTATTTTTGCCAACCCGTCAAGCGGCTGATCTCGTCGATCAACACGCCGGCGCAGCGGCGATGCGCGCGCTGGTTCGGATGGTTACATGCGCCGATTTCCTCGGGATGATCAAAGATGCTGTCCATGCGCACATAGTGCAGCTTATCGTCGTTGATTTCTTCGATCGCTTCGCGCAACGGCGTGTCCATCATGTGGTTCATCATGCCGTACACCCACAGAATGTGTGCGTTCGGGTACACGCGGCGCAGCTCATGCACAAAGTCGGTAACGCCCGCTTTGAAAACGGCAAATGCGGCAGGATCTTCGCCTTCGGCATCGTTGGTGCCTGCGTTAACAACCACAACATCGGGTTGATATTGGCTGTGATCCCACGGCGTGGGATTTGAGGCGGTGGTCCACTTGAAGAATTCGGGAATCAGCGGTGCTTGAATGCCGTCGCAGTTGCGCACAACGCCGCGGCCCGAAATACACACGAAGTTCGCCTGCGACATCAGGTATGCCGCCGTTTGTGCCGCATAGGTGTGCGCGCCGTCCTGCTCGTCGGTTTTATAACCGCTGCCGGTGCCTTCGGTCAGCAGACCGAAACCGCAGGTGATCGAGTCACCGATGAATTCCAAGCGACGATCGGGGAGGATGGGTTTGGGGAGAAGCCCCACGATATCGCCTTCCAGTGTAATATCGCGCATAACCAGCGGTACCGAGTCAAGCACTTCGGTGATGCGCACGCAGTGTACCTTGTGTTCGCCCTCATCGAGTGCTTCGGCAACGATTTCGGTCGATCCTTCACAAACGCATGCACGCGACCAGCGACCGTCCACAATGATATGCAGGAACAAACGCTGATTCAGCGCAGGCACATCGAAGCGGAAAGTGGCTTTTTTGCCGCGGAAGCGGAACAAAACGCCTGAGTTCGTCCAGTCAAATGCAATGCCGTCCTCGCGGACATCGGCGCGACCCAGAATACAAATTTGATCATTCGGCAGCGAAATCAGTTTAGACATACGAATGAGCACATCCTTTTTTGCGGGATAAAATCAGAGATTACAGCGAACGCTCGAGCCACACAGCACCGACGTCCATCGCGCTGTACAGACCGTGTTTTTCGCTCTTTTTCAAAATGCGATCTTTCATGCGCAGTTCTTCGTCGGTCGAGAGCAACTGCACCGAAACCTTGTCGGCGATCTCTTTACCGTTCACCGTTTTGGTGGTGAGGATCTGGATCATGATCACGCATTTGTCCGACAGATCACCGTAGTAAATCGTGTTACCGCAGCGAACCAGCGGTTTGCCTTTATAAGTGAGGAAATCCTCTTTGTTAGCAGCCATTTGGTATGTCCTCCTTTTGGTAGGGTATAACACAGCAAGAGAGCGGCAGGCGGATAACCCCTTGCCGCTCTGTATTGCGTTTAGTTGTTGAGATAGGAACGCACCATGGAACGGAGCAGTTCGTCGCGATCGATCTTACGAATCAGCGAACGGGCGTTCCGATGCGTGGTGATGTAGGTGGGATCCTCCGAGAGAATGTAACCGACCATCTGGTTAATGGGGTTGTAGCCTTTTTCCTGCAGGGCGTCATAAACCTCCGTCAGGATTGCTTTCATTTGCAATTCTCGGTCATCGCCGATAGAAAATGTCATGGTATTCCCGCTCATCATGCAACCTCCGTTCACGGTGTTTTTGAGAAATCAACATTAAGAATTATGCCGATTTTCTCTATTATAACCCATATTTTCAAAATTTGCAAGTGTTTATGCGCGAAGGACACAGCCTTTTTCTTCGAGCTTTTTAAAGATCTTTTTCAGCGCGGGCTCAATATCCGCATCCGACAGCGTTCCTTCGTTGCTGCGGAACCACAGGCTGTATGCCACGCTCTTTTTGCCGGCTTCGATCTGGCTGCCTTGATACACGTCAAACAGCTTTGCGTCTTCCAGCAGCTTGCCGCCGCCCGCGCGGATCGCAGTTTCGATCTCGGCTGCAGGGAGTTCAGCGTCGCAAAGCAGCGCCAAATCGCGTTCCACGGCAGGGAAGCGGGGCAGCGGTTTGTAAAGTACCGTTGCTTCGGGGATTGCAAACAGGCTCTCAAGCTCGATCTGCGCAATATAGCCGCGGGTATTCAAGCCGACAGCCTCGGCAGTATCGGGATGCAGCTCACCGAACACCGCAATCGTTTGCTCGCCGAGGGTGACCTTCGCCTGACGGCCGGGATGCAGGAACGGCTCCGCAGAGCGGCTGTAGCTGACTTTAGCGCCGAACAGCGCCATGATCTGCTCAATAATGCCCTTGAGCGTGAAGAAGCCTTCGCCCTCACCGTACATACCAATCGACAGCGCAGGCAACTCGAGCGGCTGCTCGGTCAGCGGCAGCGCCTTCGGCACGAACAGCTTGCTTGCTTCGAAGAGGCGCACGGCGCTTGCTTTACGGTTATAGTTCGTTGCCATAACCGACAGCATGCTGGTTACCAGCTGGGTGCGCATGGTCGAATATTCATCGCCGAGCGGGTTCTTGATAACTACCGCTTGACGGCGCTTGTCGTCGGCGGGAAGACCCAGCACATCGATTGCTTTGGAACCGATGAACGAATAGGTCGTGATTTCCTGCATGCCGTTGGCGCAAAGCAACGATTTGATGCGATCGGTTTTCACACGTGCGGGCAACTTTTTACCGCGCGTAACAGCGCCCGTCATCGGGGTGCCGACGATATGATCGTAACCGTAAATGCGCATGACCTCTTCGGCGAGGTCGGCGCGACCCTCAATGTCATCGCGGAAGGACGGCACATGGCAGGTCAGCACACCGTTTTCGAGCGTCGTATCGATGCACAGGCTGTTGAGGATCTCCGCCATGGTTTCGTGCGGCACGTCCACACCCAGCAGCTCGGTAATGCTGTCTGCTTTCACCGTCAGCACACGAGGAGCGGGAAGGTTGTCGTAACGGTCGATTGCGCCGTCGATAATATCGCCCGCATCGAGCTCGGCGATCAACGAAAGCGCGCGGTTCATCGCGTATTCCACCGTGTGGATATCCACGCCTTTTTCAAAGCGCGCCGACGATTCGGTGCGCATGCCGAGCGTTCTCGCTGTGCGGCGTACGCTGTCGCGACGGAATTTGGCACATTCGAAGAAGAGGTCTTTGGTGTCCTCTTTGATTTCGCTGTTCAGTCCGCCCATAATGCCTGCCAGGCAAGAGGGGACTTCGGCATCGGCAATCACCAGCATATCGCTCGAAAGTGTATGCTCCTTGCCGTCGAGGGTGGTCATCGGCTCGCCGTCTTTTGCGCGGCGTACAATGATTTGTGCACCCGCGATGTCGCGCAGATCAAACGCATGCATCGGTTGACCCGTTTCCAACATAACGAAGTTGGTGATATCCACGATGTTGTTGATCGAGCGAACACCTGCACCCTTGAGGCAATCCTTCATCCAATCGGGCGAGGGGCCGATGCGCAGGTTTTTCACCACGCGACCGAGGTAGCGCGGGCAAAGATCGTAATCGGTAACATCGATGGCGATGTGCTCGTTGATGTCACCGCCGACGGTTTTATAATCGGCAGCAGGCAGACGGAACGGGGTCTTGAGTGCCACACCGATCTCGCGCGCGACGCCGAGAACGCTGTTGCAATCGGGGCGGTTGGCGGTGATCTTGAAATCGATCACGATATCGTTCAAGCGCAGCACATCGCGCATATCCGTGCCGGGAGCAATGTCATCCTTCAAAATCAGAATGCCGTAAACTTCCGCACCGGGATAATCGGCTTCCTTCAGGCAGAGTTCCTCACCCGAGCACAGCATACCGAACGATTCGACACCGCGCAGCTTACCTTTTTTAATATGCATGCCGTTGGGGAGGTCGGAATCGTGCAAAGCCGCAGGAACGATCGCACCTTCAAACACGTTGGTGGCACCCGTCACGATTTGGATGGGTTCTTCTTTGCCGATATCCATGGTGCAGATTTGCAGCTTATCGGCGTCGGGATGCTTTTCAAGCTTCACAATACGGGCGGCGACGACGTTGTTCATCGTGTCGGCGAGGTTTTCGATATCCTCGACCTCGAAGCCGCTCATGATCATTTTGTCACACAGTTCCTCCACGGGAACATCAATATCGACATAGCGTTTGAGCCAGTTGAGAGACATTTTCATAGCGTCGACACCTCCTTAAAATTGGTCAAGAAAACGAACATCGTTTTCAAACAGCAAGCGAATATCGCTGATTTTGTGGCGCGTGGTGGTCAAGCGGTCAAGACCGATGCCGAATGCGAAACCGCTGTATTCCTCGGGATCGATACCGCAACCGCTGAGAACGCGGGGATGCACCATACCGGCGCCGAGGATCTCGATCCAGCCGCTGCCTTTACACACACGGCAACCCTTGCCGCCGCATTCCGAACAGG
>JAZURB010000225.1:0-5593 GCA_045605945.1 Acutalibacteraceae bacterium | reverse complement strand
CCTTGATGACGAGCGGTAAGCCGAGCGTTTTGCCGAGGCTTTCGAGCTGCGCGCGGTTGGCGGGCGTATACCCGGGGTCCATGCACAAAAACACAAGTTCAAACGGAAAATCGCTGTGGCGGCACAGCAATTCCATGCACTTGGCAAGCAAAAACGAATCCTTTCCGCCTGAAATGCACACCGCCACGCGGTCGCCCTCGCGAATAAGACCGTATTCCTTCACCGCACCGACAAACGGCTGCCAAATACTTTTGCGATAAGTCTTGAAAATGGTGCGTTCGATGCGCACGCGCTCCTCCACGGCGATCCCTCCTTTTTGCGGAATTTGTCTATAGTATAGCACATTTTTGCAATTGAAACAATATTGACAGCGCATAAATTGTATTATATAATATAAATAAATATATATAATTTTTTAATTATATTTCAGTCATTTTGTTCGTACGACCAGGAAGGAGATCCCTATGAAAAAACTGCTTGCTTGTTTACTGTCTGCCATATTGGTATTTTCCATGGCAGCAACATCCATCACGCTGCCCGTCTCGGCGGAAGGCTTTGCGCTTCGCGCAGGCGATGTAGACAGCGATCATTCCATCACTACCGCCGATGCGCGCGATACGCTGTCGTATACGCTCAGCCTCGTGTCGCTCGATGCGAATGAAAAAATTGCGGCAGACTATGATTTCAACGGTGTTGTCAACACTTCCGACGCGCGCATGATTCTGCAAAGCACGGTTTCGGAAGATCCGAATGTGCTCAAAAGCTTCGATTTACTCGGCACTTCGGCAGAAGAATGGCTCTCCCCTGTGCAAACCACCAGCGGTGTGCCCAGCATCGTGAGCGTCAGCGAAGGTTCGGTCATGGGCAAGGTGTTCACCAATGTGGGCGGTACCTGGCCGTATGCGGCGTATGCTTACGAGCAAAAACTGCTCGTTCCCGATGATGCGTATATTGAATATGATCTGACGGTCGGTTCTTCCGCTACCAGCATTAACTTCTATGTCGGCGGCAGCACGCCCGATATGGAAGGCGACAAATATATGGACGATGTGGCAGGCCGTCAATATTTCAAGCTGAACTCCTATATCTCCTCGACAAAAATCGATCCCGGCTCGGGCGATCTGCTCAGCGGCACCTACCGCGGCAAAGTTATGGTCGGCGATTTGGATCTTCCCGATAACTGCCGCATTGACGGCATGGTATGGATCAGCGGTTTGAAGGTCTATGCTGTCGGCAATAACGCGAGCACCGTGACGATCCGCAAGCTCACCGTGACAGGCTATCGCGATCCCTTGCTCATCCCGCAAGCAACCGATCCGCTCGAAAAGGTGCGCCCCTCGCTTGTGAATGACGCTGAGACGGAGGGTCTGACGACGCTGACGGGACTCGAGATGTATGTTAACGGTGTGCGCACTGCGGATTCGACAATCGGCACCACCACCGATAACAAAAAGATTTATAACACCAACCTGTATCGCCGTGTTGTGAACTACACCGACGGCTATCAAATGGATATCCCGTTTGATTGGCAGGAGGATTATTCGCTCGCGGAATTGCGTACACGCTACGAAAGTGAACACTACGCACTCACCGTCTCGTATGAGACGAAAAGCCCTTACGGCAACACCGCTTCCGGCTGGAACACCTATCTGACCGAATGGCTCAACCGCTATATTGCCGACTCGTCGTTCCTTTCGGCGAATAACCTGGCATATGCGCGCAATCCCGTCACCTCGACCACGCTGGTCAGCGGTTTCGAAGTGCTGCTTTACGACATTCTCATCAAGGATAACGCCAACATCGATCTGCCCTATTACAGCATCGCTATTGTGCGCAAGGCGAATGTATATAACCGTTTTTACCTTTTCGTGCTGAAATCGGACGCACCGACCTACACGGTCATGGAAAAACTGCTCCGTTCGTTCAAGACGGTGGCTCAATCGGGCACGCCCGTTAACACACAAGGCGAGTACAAGTTGACGATGCCTACGAACTGGAGCACGGAAACGAAGTCGTATTTCAACAAGCTGCAGACGCAGAACTCCACCGATTGGGGCTTCTTCTCGGCGAGCATGGTGTCTAAGAGCGACAGCTCGTATTCCTCGCAGGGCAACAAGATCAAGAGCGAATATAACCGTATTTCTGCGGCTATCAATTACGACTACGAAATCATGCCCACCTACACCCACCTGCTGTATGGTTCGAACTACAACCAATTCCCCACCGACCATGCCAACACTTACGCGGGCGGTAACGGCTTCAACGGCAAGCCTGTTCTCCAGTTCACTTATCAATTCACCTCCAGCAACAACACCAATCTCGCCGGTGCGACGCCGATGTATGACATCATGCGCGGCAAGCACGATGCGCAGTTCCGTAAGCTCGCCAAGGATATCAAAGCTTACGGCAAGCCCGTGCTGTTCCGTTTGAACAACGAGATGAACACCGACTGGACGAGCTATTGCGGCATGGTAACGCTGCTGGATCCCGATATCTTTATTGCTACTTGGGAACGCCTGTATACCATTTTTGCAGAAGAAGGCGTTAACAACTGCATTTGGATCTTCAACCCGCTCGGCACCACCACCCCCTACAGCGGTTGGGGTGAGGAGCTGTGCTACATGCCTGACCCCTCGATGGTGCATATCTATGGTTTGACCAACTACGAAATGGGTAACGAATCAACACTGAAATCGTTCCGCACCATGTACACGAACACCTACAACAAATCCGACAAATACTTCGGCAACCGTCCGTGGGTCATCTCGGAATTCGGTGCAGGCGCGGGTGGCGCCAAAAAATACGACTGGGGTGTTGACGGTTGGATCGATACCACACTCGGTCGTAACGGTGCCCAGCAAACGGCGTGGGTCAACAGCATGTTTGATTGCTTTAAAAACCGCGATTTGCCCGAAAACGCTTTCTGCGACAACATTAAGGGTGCTGTGTGGTTCAGCGTGAACGACTATACCAAGATTAACAGCACAAACTATATCACCAACTATTTTGAGCTGGATAGTTCGCGCTCAGCAACGCTTAACGCGTTTAGAAACGGCTTGAACTCCTAATATTTACCATTATTTTTAAGCGAGGTCTTACCTATGGATAACGCCGCTATCTTCTCCAAAGTCGATCACACCTTACTGAAACCCACCGCCACCACGGCGCAGATTTTTGCGCTGTGTGACGAAGCGATCGCCAACCGCACCGCATCGGTCTGCATTCCGCCGCGTTTTATCGCGGCGGTGAAAGCCGCTTACGGCGAAGCATTGACGATTTGCACGGTGATCGGCTTCCCGCTCGGTTATCAAACCACCGCGGTGAAAGTTGCGGAAACGGCGGATGCCGTTGCTGCGGGCGCGGATGAGATCGACATGGTCATCGCACTCGGTGATGTGAAAGAAGGGCGTTTTGATGATGTTACCGTCGAAATCGCGGCGGTGAAGGCGGCTTGCGGGGGCAAGCTGCTCAAGGTGATCATCGAGACTTGCTATTTAACCGAGGACGAAAAAATCGCCCTTTGTCGGTGTGTGACCGAAGCGGGTGCGGAATTCATCAAGACTTCCACGGGCTTTGGCACGGGCGGAGCAACGCTTGCTGACATCGCTTTGTTTAAAGAGCATATCGGCAGCGGTGTGAAAATCAAAGCAGCAGGTGGCATTCGCACCAAAGAGGACATGGTCGCGTTTATTGACTGCGGCTGTGACCGCATCGGTACTTCGGGAGCCGTTGCCGCGTTGACAAAAGAGGGCTGACGCTATGATCCGACGCGTATTTTGGATTGTTGCGGACAGTTTCGGGATCGGCGATGCGCCCGATGCCGCCTCGTTCGGCGACGAAGGGGCTAATACCCTGCGCGCCTGCATGAACAGCGGCAATTTGCGTGTGCCGACCATGACGAAGCTCGGCTTGTTCCACATCGACGGTGTGAGCGAAATGATGCCGTCGACACTGCCGATCGGCAGTTATGCTCGCGTGTGCGAAGCATCGGCGGGAAAAGATACCACGATCGGACATTGGGAGCTGTGCGGCATACACAGTGCCAACCCGCTTCCCACCTATCCAGGCGGCTTTCCCGATGATGTGATCACACGATTGAAATCCGCATTTGGACGCGATATTCTTTGCAACCTCCCGTATTCGGGCACCGAAGTAATTCGCGATTATGGGCAGCAGCATGTTGACACCGGGGCGCTGATCGTATATACCTCAGCGGACAGCGTGCTGCAAATTGCGGCGCACGAAGAGATCGTGCCGCTCGACACACTGTATCACTACTGCGAGCAAGCCCGCGAGATCATGCAGGGCGAGCACGGTGTCGGACGCGTGATCGCGCGCCCCTTTATCGGGGACAGCGAGAGCGGATTTGTTCGTACCGCCCATCGTCATGACTATTCATTGACACCGCCCGAAAAAACGGTGCTGGATTATTTGAAAGAAGCCGACAAGGATGTGATCGGTGTCGGCAAGATTTATGATATTTTTGCCGGACAAGGTCTTACGCGCATGGTCCGCACTAAGGATAATGCCGACGGTATTGCGAAAACGCTGGCATTTGCGGCAGATGATTTCGAAGGACTTTGCTTTGTCAATCTGGTGGATTTTGATATGATTTACGGACATCGTCGCGATGTGGTGGGCTATACCGCGGCGCTTAACGAGCTGGATACGGCGCTGGCAAGGTTATTGCCGCTTCTTGGTGAAGAAGACGCGTTGATTCTAACCGCCGATCACGGCTGTGACCCCTCTTTTAAAGGAACGGATCACACCCGCGAGACAGTGCCGCTGCTGGTTTACGGCCCTGCGCTTGCGGCAAAAAATCTCGGTGTTCGTGAAACTTATGCCGATATCGGCAAAACGATATGCGAATGGCTGGGCGCGGAAGCTCCTTCGTTCGGCACATCCTTCGCGAAGGAGCTGTGATACTCATGACCATGCGAGAACAACTGATCAAAGCCGCCACAGCTGCGCGCCAATACGCGTATGCTCCGTATTCGGGGTTTGCTGTCGGTGCAGCGCTTTTGGGTGGCGACGGCACGATATATACGGGTTGCAACGTTGAAAATGCCTCCT
This sequence comes from Acutalibacteraceae bacterium, assembly GCA_045605945.1. Lineage (GTDB taxonomy): Bacteria > Bacillota > Clostridia > Oscillospirales > Acutalibacteraceae > RGIG1959. The sequence continues at coordinate 520 of JAZURB010000225.1, read as the reverse complement.
TTTCGCTGACTTGCTGCGCGGAGCGCACGGCACTTTATCAAGCGCTGGCGAACGGTGTGCGGCGTTTTGAAGCGATCGCGATCGTCGGCGGCGAGATCGGTGATGCGGCAAGTGAGGATTGCCTGCCGTGCGGTGCGTGTCGCCAGGTGCTTGCCGAATTTTGCGACGATAAATTTATTATTTATACCGCGGGTAGGCAGACAACGCTCGGCGCGTTGTTACCACAGGCATTTCGGTTGCCGAAATAAGGAGATGATTCGATGACAATGTACGACATCATCTTAAAGAAAAAACGCGGTGAGGCTCTTTGCGATGAAGAAATCGCGTTTTGGATAGACGGTGTGACAGACCACACCATTCCCGCCTATCAAACCTCGGCGCTATTGATGGCGATTTGCTTTAACGGGCTTTCGGCGCATGAAACCGCCGTGTTGACCGACTGCATGATGCACAGCGGCGATGTTGCCGATTTGTCGGCAATTGCAGGCTGGACGGTCGATAAAGTCGGGTCGTAGCCATG
>JAZURB010000224.1:0-5862 GCA_045605945.1 Acutalibacteraceae bacterium | reverse complement strand
CTTCGATCCCGAAACGGGCGCGGCTGCCGAGAAACCTCTCGACGGTTTCGTGAAGGAGAACGGCAACACCTATTATTACATCAACAATGTGATGCAAAAGGGTTTGCAGGTGGTTGACGGTCATTACTACTACTTCTCCAGCAACACGGGTATCATGAGAACCGGTAAATACACGGTGACGGTTGTCAACTCCAACGGTATGCTGACGAAGAACACGGCGTTCACATTTGATGCGGTGAACGGTTATGCAGTTAATGCAGACGGTACTCCTTTGACCGCTTTGTAAGAATATCGATGTTTAAAGCCCTCCCAAGGCATGCAGTTGCCTTGGGAGGGCGAAACACGCTATCAAGACTTTTTGCAAAGAGCGGGTTGCGGTGAAAACACGTTCGTGAGAGGGATAGGCTTTATGAAGGAAACAGCAAAGTATGATGTGTTTGATCTTGTCAAATTGCTTTTATCCTTTGGTGTTATGGCATTACACTGCGGATTTGATAAAAGTGTTCCATACTTGAGAATAGCGGTGCCGTTGTTTTTTGTATTTTCTTCATTCCTGTTTTTTCGCGGAAATGCCGATAGTTCGGCTTTGAAAAAATATGTTTTAAGAAATCTTCAACTGTATGCCGTATGGTTCGTGGCTTTAATTCCCTTCACCGTTATCGCACGAAAAGACTGGTTTTTGAACGGACTGTCGGAAGGATGTTTTATTTTCATTCGAGAGTTGTTTTTCGGCAGCACGTTCAAAGGCTCGTGGTATGTTTCGGCAAGCATTCTGGCGGTGCCGATCGTTTATGCGCTGAGTAAAAAAATCGGAGATGTCTGCACATTGGTGCTTTCGGCGCTGGCATATGGGTTGTGCAGTATGGTTTCCAATTATGAAGTCTGGACATGCACATCTCCCGTGAGTGTGTTGTATGATATATCGCAAATCGGCTTCGGCGGCATAGAGCAATCGTTTTTCATGGCATTGCTGTGGATCAGCATAGGCAAAGTATTCGCTCAAAAAGAGCGCGAGCATCATGCCGCAGGTAAACGATATACGAAAGTGTTGCTTCTTGCGGCAACGGGACTTTCGATCGTTGCGTTAACAGCGGAGCATCGATTTATCCAAAAAAGAATTGGCATACCGAACGATAATTCTTGCTATTTGGCGTTGGTTCCGCTTGTGATTTTTGTCTTTTGCCTGTTGCTGGAATTAAAGACGGTCCGCATAAAAGGACATCGGTATATGCGTGTGTGCAGCACGTTGAATTATTTCCTGCATTGCGCGGTCATCGTTTGCATTTCGTGGATTCTCAGACTGTGCGGCATGCCCTCCAACGATCTCGTTCGATTTTTCATTGTGGGAATTTGTACGATGATAATCAGCACAGCCATCTATTGGCTGTCGGGACTCTCAAAGTGGAAATGGCTTAAGAAATTGTACTGATTATGTTCGCTTCGTTGTTGTCGAAAGGAATTTATGTATGCAAACTAACAAAGTCATCAACAATGCCATGTGGATCATTGTTTGCAGGGTCATACAATCGGTATTGACGCTGATCATCAGCATGTTGACGGCGCGGTATCTCGGACCCTCCAATTACGGCATTATCAATTATGCAGCCGCCATCGTGGCGTTTGCCATTCCGATCATGCAGTTGGGCTTTCGCAACACCTTAGTACAGGAGTTTGTGAAAAAGCCCGATCAAGAAGGCACCGTACTCGGCACAGCACTCGGCTTGAATGTGATGTCGTCTTTGTTGTGCATCGTCGGCGTTACGGCGTTCGTATCGATTGCGAACAGAGGCGAGAGGGACACGATCATTGTGTGCGCGCTCTACAGCCTGAATTTGCTGTTTCAAGCATTGGAAATGACCCAGTATTGGTTTCAGGCAAAACTGTTTTCCAAATATACTGCGGTTGTGTCGCTGTGTGCGTATGTGCTTGTTTCTGCGTATCGGATTTATCTGCTGATTGCTCAAAAGAGTGTATATTGGTTTGCAATCTCCCATGCATTGGACTTCATGATCATCGCTGTGTCGCTGTTGATCATTTACGGTAAAATAGGTACACAGCGGTTATCATTTTCTTTTAAAACCGCAAAAGATATGCTGTCGACAAGTAAGCATTATATTGTTTCGAGTATGATGGTCACGATCTTTGGTCATATCGGCAGCGTCTTGCTCAAGTTCTTAATGGATGAAGCAGCGGTCGGCGTGTATACCGCCGCAGTGACATGTACCGGGATGACGAGCTTTGTGTTTGCGGCGATTGTGGATTCGGCAAGACCGTCTATTCTGGAATGTAACCAAACAGATAGGGCAGCGTTTGAGAAAAATGTCATTCGCTTGTATTCCGTCATTATTTACCTATCGGTATTGCAAGGAATTTGTCTTTCGCTTCTTTCGCCGATCGTCGTGCAGGTGTTGTACGGCAGCGAATATGCGGCGACGATCGAGCCTTTACGCGTTATGGCGTGGTATACGTTGTTTTCCAATCTCGGCATGGTTCGCAATGTGTGGATATTGGCGGAAGGTAAGCAGAAATATTTGTGGATCATTAACCTTTGCGGTGTGATTACCAATGTAAGCTTAAACTTCCTGCTGATTCCCGTTTTGGGCGTTATGGGAGCCGCATTGGCAGCTGTGTGCACACAGATCGTCTCCAATGTCGTGGTGGGGTATATTATCCGACCGATTGGCAAAAACAATGCATTGATGGTGCGCGCATTACACCCGAAACGGGTGATCGAAATGTGTGTGCAACTGTTAAAAAAGAAGGTTTGATGCATAAGTCATCGTATGGCATATAGACTTGCGAAAGAAATAAAAAGCGCGCGGAACACACATTGTGTTCCGCTCGTTTTTTTGGTAACAGCGATACTGTTTTCTATAAACCTGCACCTCTTGAATGATTGGAATTTGACAAAATTCATGCGGTCTGGTTTTTTGAGCAGAAAAAAGAAAAACCACCGAAACATAAGCGTTTCGGTGGAGTTGGTGGAGATAAGCGGGATCGAACCGCTGACCTCTTGAATGCCATTCAAGCGCTCTCCCAGCTGAGCTATACCCCCAAATAAGCAACGCATTTCTGCGACGCTTGCTATATTACACTATTTTGCGCGGAATGTCAATACTTTTTCAAAAAATTCTTATATGCGTTTTTCTTGCGAGCGGTCGGCGCTTGTGCTATACTGGAATGGTAAAGCGTTAGAGGAAAGGAGCGGCGGCAAATGCCTAAGAAGATCGAGAGAGGACGTGCGTTATCGACACCGTATACTGTCGCAGACATACCCTTTTCGTCTTATCCGCGTCCGCTTATGCAACGTGAATCCTACATTTGCTTAAACGGCGCATGGGAATTATCGGCATCGATCGGTGATAGGAAAACGGCGATCGGCGAAATCACGGTGCCGTTTCCTCCCGAATCGCCCGCGTCGGGAATCGGCATGACACTTTCGCCGGATGAACGTTGGATTTATGAACGCACTGTGCGGTTGCCGCTGCCTCAAAACGGTGAGCGGGTGCTGTTGCATATCGGCGCGGCGGATCAATATACGCGTGTATACGTCAACGAGCAACAGGTCGCAGCACACGAAGGTGGGTATCATGCGTTTTCGGCGGATATCACTGCCGTCCTATGCGATGGCGAAAATGCTGTGCGCATTGAGGTGGCGGATACACTGGACACGGATTTGCCTTACGGCAAGCAATGCCGTCGCCCGCACGGCATGTGGTATACCGCCGTGAGCGGGATTTGGCAAACGGTATGGGCGGAATACGTTCCTTCCGAATATATTCGTGGATTGAAGATCGATACAACGCTTGACAGTCTTACGGTAAATGTGGACGGCGGCGCGGCACATAAGCGCTTGTTTGTGCAAACGCCCGTCGGTGAAATCGTTACGGAGTTTGACGGCGATGCAGTAACGGTACCGATACCGTCGCCGTGCTTGTGGTCGCCCGAAAGCCCGTATTTATACAACATAACATTGGAAGCAGGAGAGGATACGGTGTCATCCTATGCGGCCCTTCGCACGATCGGCATCGGTGAGATAGCCGGCAAGAAGCGCTTGCTTCTAAACGGCAAACCGTATTTCTTTCACGGACTGCTCGACCAAGGGTATTACCCCGACGGTATCTTTTTGCCGTCGAGCGAAGAAGGCTATCGCGAGGATATTGCCCGCATGAAAGCGCTGGGATTTAACACCTTGCGCAAGCATATTAAAATTGAGCCGGCGGTGTTCTATCACGAGTGTGATAAACAGGGCATGCTGGTATTTCAGGATATGGTCAACAACGGGCGCTATTCTTTTTTGCTGGACACGGCGTTGCCGACTATCGGCATCAAACGCGGCGTAGCGCATCCGCCCGGCCGCACGGCGCGCGCTAATTTCAAGCGGGATGCCGCGAAAACGATCGCACAGCTGTACAATCATCCGTGCGTGGTGTATTATACCGTTTTTAACGAAGGATGGGGGCAGTTTGAAGCAGACCGTGTGTATGCAGCACTGAAAGCACGCGACCCCTCACGCATCTGGGATGCCACTTCGGGTTGGTTTTTCGGGCATGACAGCGATGTGCAAAGTGAACACGTATATTTTCGCCCTGTAAAATTAAAATCGGGCAATCGGCCGTTAGTGCTGTCGGAATTCGGCGGGTATTCCTGCGCGGTAGAAGGACATGCTTTTTGCCCCGAAAAGCCGTACGGGTATCGGACATTTGATAACTGCGAGGAACTGACAAAAGGGCTTCTTTCGCTTTACCGTGATGAGATCGTGCCTGCTGTGCGCGAGGGCCTGTGCGCTGCGATACTCACGCAGGTCAGCGACGTCGAGGAGGAAATCAACGGGATGCTGACCTACGATCGGCAGATTTGCAAGGTGGATGAAAAGACGATGCGCGGGGTGGCAACGATGCTCTTTGAGGCGTTTAATATCGACATATAGATTGACAGCGTCGATGTGAGAATGGTAGACTATAGTTGTGTATATGATGTGCGCATGATGACAGCGAGGTGAGGACAATGAAACGGGAACACGGTGTATATATTGTAATCAGTCAAACGGGAACGATTTTATCCACATGGCTCAAGAATATTACGGGAGCCTCGTATAATCATGTGTCCATCAGCCTACGCCGCGACCTCGGTCGTATGTATTCATTCGGGCGACGTCATCCGTACAATCCGTGGTGGGGCGGGTTTGTGTTGGAGTCTACGCGGTGCGGTACTATGAAACGATTTGTCGAAACCGAGTGCGTGGTGTTGTATAAACCGGTCACGCCAGAGCAATACAGTGAGATCAAGCGTCTTTTGCGCGATATGTATTGCCGAAAAGAAGAACATGGATATAATGCATGGGGATTGATTTTGGCGGCGGTCGGCGTGGTGCACAAAAGCAAACACGGCCGATATTATTGTTCGGAATTTGTGCGTGACGTATTGATTCAATTCGGGGTGGAGGAGGCTAAACAGTTTCCGGCTATCGTGAAACCGATGGATTTGCTTAATCTACGGGACAGCCATATTATCTATCGCGGAAAACTGCATGATTATACACGTACTTTGCGTGAAAAAAAGCACGGTTGCTAATAAAACAACCGTGCTTTTTTGGATATTCCGTTTGCAATTATCGACAAATTATGATATACTGCTTGACAATTCAACATCCTATAAAAAGGGGAGAACGCTATGGAATTTCACGTAAATGAACCGATCCTGTTTGTGCTGGTCGGCGTTGTCATCGCGGCGGTGCTCGCACAATCGGTGTGGTTTTTGGTGCGCGCATTGCGTCGTGCTAAGGAAAAAGGTATGGATATGCGTGTGGTGAAGAAAACGATTTCTTCCGCGGCGATTTTCACGATTGCGCCTGCGATTTCG
>JAZURB010000223.1:0-2831 GCA_045605945.1 Acutalibacteraceae bacterium | reverse complement strand
ACTATCAACAAGAATAGCACCCATATACTGCATACCGTTTCCGTTGCCTGTAAGCTTAGCAGCAGCTGAAACTGAATCTACCAATTTTGTGTTTGAGGGAAGTTGATATGAAACTAAATCTTTTTCTATTTTATCAGCAATATAGTTGTTAGTAATAACAATTCCAATATATGAGATAACAGGTAAGATAAATATAGCAATTAATAGTATTTTAAAAATTCTCTTTACTATTTTCATACAATCACCTCTTTGGGTGTGTTATAGCACAAAAGTAGGGGAGACGCAATAATTATTCATTATTCATTAGCCGTGCGACTTCAATATTCATTATTCATTTGAAAATCCGTTCTTTCTTAATGAATAATGAATGATGAAAAATGAATAGTGAATAATACAAACAAAAATACGTCCACTTTCGTGAACGGATTTTCGTTTGGCTCCCCGTGCTGGGCTCGAACCAGCGACATCATGATTAACAGTCATGCGCTCTACCGACTGAGCTAACGAGGAATATATTGGTGACCCGTACGAGATTCGAACTCGTGTTGCCGGCGTGAGAGGCCGGAGTCTTAGACCACTTGACCAACGGGCCACGGTTGGTACACCATCACGGGCTCGAACCGTGGACACCCTGATTAAGAGTCAGGTGCTCTACCAACTGAGCTAATGGTGCATTTTCATGCGGTCTTTCCCGACTGCTTGAATATAATACACTATCCGCCCGCAAATGTCAATAGGTTTTTTTAACTTTTTTCATTTTTTATTCTTCCCCGCTCTCCCCCGCTTATTCACTTGATTTTTCTAAAAAAAGTTGTATAATGTGTGTATCAAGAAAAGGAGTTGAGCGTATGCTTTTGGCGATCGACATCGGCAATACCAATATCACCTTGGGGCTGTTTGCGGGCGAAACCCTGCAAACGACCGCGCGCTTATCCACCGATGCGGGAAAAACCCCCGATCAATACGCGGTGGAGATGCAACAGGTGCTTTGCTTGCACGGTGCGCCGATCGCGGACATTCGCGGATGCATCATCTCGTCGGTCGTGCCGTCGGTCGGCTCGGCGATCACCAAAGCGGTGTCGTTGCTTTGCGGCACTGAGCCGCTCGTGCTCGGCCCCGGTGTGAAAACCGGGCTGAACATTCGCATCGACAATCCCGCCCAGCTCGGCGCAGATCTCGCAGCGGGTGCTGCGGGCGCGCTGGGAACATATGCGCTGCCCTGCATCATTATCGATATGGGCACAGCGACCACCGTTTCGGTGCTCGATAAAAACGGCTCGTTTCTCGGAGGCGCTATCGCCGCAGGAGTCCGCTTGACCCTGCAGGCACTTGCCAACGGCACTGCCGCGTTGCCTGCGCTGCACCCCGCCGCCCCGAAGAATGTCATCGGCTCGAACACGGTGGACTGCATGCAATCGGGCATTGTTTACGGCACCGCCGCCATGCTGGACGGACTGATCGACCGCATGGAAACAGAACTGGGCGAAACGGCAACGGTGGTGGCAACGGGCGGTCTCTCGCGTGAGATCATTGCCCATTGCAAAAAGGACATCGTTTATGACGAGCACCTGCTGCTGACAGGCCTTCGCCGCATCTACGAAAAAAATCAATAATCACTCGTTTTTCTTGAAATACTATGAACTGCACTCCTAACGAGGCAGTATCGGAGGTTATTTTATGGCAAACAAACGCTCGATCGAAAAATTGGTCGGCACCGCGCTGTTGGCAGCGATTGTTATCGTGCTTCAGCTCTTTGTAGTTATCCCGCTGGGAGCTTACACCATCACATTGACGCTCATCCCGATTGTAATCGGTGCCGTGCTTTACGGAAAATGGGCAGGCGCTTTTCTCGGCGGCGTGTTCGGCGGCGTGGTGAGTATTCAGGTCATCACGGGTGCCGCAGGCGCGATGAGCTCGCAAATGCTGCTCATGGCACCGCTCGTAACCATCGCGATTTGCATGATCAAAGGGGTCGCGGCAGGCTTTATCGCCGGCTGGATTTACGAGTTGCTCTCCAAGAAGAACACCCTCGGTGTGATCACCGCCGCAGTGGCATGCCCGCTTGTGAATACCGGCATCTTCGTTGCCGCGCTGTTTGTGTTCTACTATGATTTGATCGTCGCCTATGCGGCGGACAATGCCTATGCGGATGCGTTCGCATTCGTATTCATCGGCGTTGTCGGCGCCAATTTCTTGGTGGAATTTCTCATCAACGTGGCGCTCATTCCTATTATCCTGCGCATCCTGCGCGCTGTGAAACGTAAATAACACGATGATCCACCCGCTTACGGCGGGTGGATTTTTTGTACGTATGATGACGCTCTTCTTCGCACAATGCGAGCAGGGCTAACCCATCTCAGAAATCTACCGCAAAGAAAAACACCGCCGAATGATCGACGGTGTTTTTTGTTTTGCTTACCTACGGCACATTATGCGCGGCGTTTTTTCGCCGTCATAACCGCAATCGCCGCAGCCGATGCTGCCATGAGCATCAGCGGCAACCACACAACGCTGCTGTCACCTGTCTTGGGCGCATCGTTCTTCGGCGCGTCCGTTTTCACGGTTGTCGTCGTTGTCGGCACCGTTGTTGCCACTGTCGTCGTGGTGGTCACTTTCTCTTCGTCCATGTCCTGACCCGTCGTAGTGGTAGTCGTGGTGGTTGTGGTAGTCGTAGTGGTAGTAGTGGTCGTGGTTGTAGTGGTTGTAGTGGTTGTAGTGGTTGTGGTAGTCGTGGTGGTTGTAGTGGTCGTGGTTGTAGTCGTAGTGGTAGTGGTAGTCGTAGTTGTAGTAGTGGTTGTGGTAGTGGTAGTCGTCGTGGTAGTCGTCGTGGT
>JAZURB010000222.1:0-1797 GCA_045605945.1 Acutalibacteraceae bacterium | reverse complement strand
CGTGCTGACAAAATACCCCGCAAGCGGCGAGCGAATTTCGCCGGTCGGCTTCGGATCGTTTTGCAGCAATGCATTGCGTTCAGCGGTTAACTGATCGATACGCGCGGTATAATCCACTTCGGTGCCGATCGTGATTTGCTGTTTGTTCATCAAAACAAGCATCTCATCCGCCATTTCATCCAGCTCATAAAAACACGGCGAAGAGGATTCAAAAATCAATTCCGTTTGCATGCCTTTGAGCTGATTGGTGATCAAATCCAGATTGGTGCGCCCGTTTTCGCCTTGAGATTGAATACTTTTAAGCTGCTCGATTTCTTCGTTCAATTCTTCGATATGCTGATGCGCGGCAGCGCTTTCCGCATCCGCATACACATCGGCAATTGCGCCGCCCTTAGCAACGCGCGTGCCGTTTTCGGTAATGTAATATACAAAGCCGCTTTCCTGCGCAGGAATAAGCGATTCACTGCGAAACACAAAGCCCTCGGTATCGATGGTTTCATACTCGTCATACAATTCGACGGTATGCACCTCAACAGGAGAATATGTCGCCATAAAAATATGATAGCCGACATAGGCAAGCACCAGCAAACCCGCAACAACGGTCAGTACGCGTTTTGCGAATGTTTCCATAACTTAATCCTCTCCTTCCTTATATATTCAGGATTGCCGCATCGGCAAGTTCCTTAACCGATGCGTAATCGTCAACATACAGTGTGACGGTATCTTCCAAGCGTCGAAACCACGACAACTGCCGTTTCGCATACTGACGCGAGCGGCGTTTCATACAATCGAGCGCTGTCGCAAGCGAACATTCCCCATCAAAATACGGGCGCAGTTCCTTGCAGCCGATCGCTTGATCGGCAGTTGAGGAAGAAAGACGCACATTGCGCGCCGTTTCTTCCAAAAGTCCCATCTCGACCATCCTATCTACACGGCGATCGATGCGATCGTAAAGCCGCGCACGATCACGGAAATTGAGCAGGATTGTCGTCACTTCATACGGAGACGGCACTTCCTTTTGGCGTCGTTGCATTTCAGACATCGTAATGCCCGTTGTCTCAAACACCTCAAGCCCGCGAAAAATACGTCCGCGATCATGAATATGCAGTTTAGCCGCCAAGGCGGGATCCACCGCATTGAGCTTGTCCCACATGGCTTGGTCACCAAGCTGCTCCGCCTCCCGCGAAAGGCGCTCGCGCACAGCAATTGTTGAAGCGTCGTTTTGTTCTTCGTAAAGCACATTGTCGGTCACAGCGGCAATATACAGTCCCGTTCCGCCGCAAAGAATCGGCAATTTCCCGCGCGCATGAATATCGGCGATGACCTCTCTCGCCTGTTTAGCGTAGCGCGCAACACTGTAAGACTCGGTGAGCGGCACACATTCTTGCAAATGATGCGGCACACCCTCCCGCTCTTCTTCGGTAGGACAAGCGGTCGCAATCGGCATACCGCGGTAAACCTGCATAGAATCCGCCGAAACAACTTCACCGTCAAGACGCTTGGCAAGTTCCACAGCAAGCGCGGTTTTTCCCGATGCCGTCGGACCGGCAACAACAACAAGCGGTAACTTCGGCATCGGGTTCACTCCTTTAAAGTAAAATTAAACAATACGTCCGAACTGCTTTTCGATCTCTTGCTTCGAAAGCGAGAAACACACGGGACGTCCGTGCGGACAGGTGCGGATATCGTCGTTATACAGCACACGGCAAGCAAACGCCTCCAACTCCGCAGGACGGCTGATGTCCCCCGCTTTCACCGCCGCACGGCAAGCGGTGGAATGATACAGCCAATCAAGCG
>JAZURB010000221.1:0-2757 GCA_045605945.1 Acutalibacteraceae bacterium | reverse complement strand
GGTCTCTCACCCACGCGGCAGGCTTGGCCCTGCTGCCATTAAATTTAACGGGTTGGTTTGTTTCGTTTCTTTTGCTGTATTGTTTAATTTTCAAAGACCTGTTCGCTTCCCCGCTTGACACGCTTTCGCGCCTCTCGCGAGACAGCTTTGATATAATATCACGCCTTCCCTAAATTGTCAACACCTTTTTTGAACTTTTTTTGAGAAATTTTAAACTTTTTTCGACACCTTAAAAAAGACCGTTCTTTTTTAGTTGATTACCTCCACAATATAATGTATAATATTTATATTATCCTATATAAAGAGAGGGATATCTATGTCTGAAAGGCGCTGGACTCCGCAACAGCAAAACTGCATAGATGCGCGCGGCGGTACGGTGCTCGTCTCCGCTGCTGCAGGCTCAGGCAAGACCGCCGTGCTGATTGAACGCATCGTCGCACTGCTCAGCGACACGAACGATCCGATCGATATTGACCGTTTATTGGTTGTGACTTTTACAAAGGCAGCTGCCGCGGAAATGCGATCGCGTCTCGGTGCACGCCTCGGCGAGTTGCTCAGCCGCGATCCGCACAATCGCCATTTGTTGCGCCAGCAAATGCTGCTGCCGCAGGCGACCATTTGCACGATCGACAGCTTTTGTGCCCAGCTTCTGCGCGAGCACGCAACCTCTGCCGGTGTTTCGCCGCGTTTTCGTGTTGCCGAGGATACGGCGCTTCGCATATTAAAGAACGATACCGCTGAGCAGGTTATTCATCGCGCCTATGAGAACGGGGAACCGTCATTTCGCGCATTATGCGATCTTATCAACGGCGATCGCGGCGACAAAGAAATGACCGCACAATTATTACGCACATACGATTTTATCCAAGCACACCCCTTCCCGCTGCGGTGGCTTAACGAACAGGCGGCAAAATTCTTCGAGGACATTCCCGTAGCAAAAACCGTTTGGGGACAAATTTTGCTCGAACGCACCACCGCCGAACTGCAAACCGCGAAAGCGGTGGTGGAGAAAGCGCTTGCGGAAATCGTCGGCGACGATCGCATGCAAGATGCTTACGGTGATTCGTTGGCGGTGTCGCTGCGCGGTATCGACGAAGCTCTTGTCTGCACCGAATGGAACGCCGTTGTGGAGGCGATCCAAGCCATTCGCTTTCCGCGCGTAAAACAACTTCGCGGTTACGAGGATGCCGATTTTAAAGCATACATAGTCGGTATGCGTGATTACGTCAAGAAACTGATCGACGAACATATAAAAACTACCGTCAACCACAACGAAGAGCGCGTCAAAGAGGATATCGCCGCCGCGGCACCGCTTGTGAAAGCGCTTGCGGATTTGGTTACGGAATTCACCGAGGCGTTTGCCGCCGCCAAATCCGAACAAAACATGCTCGACTTTAACGATATCGAGCATGTGGCACTGTCGATGCTTGCCGTTCCCGATGATAAGGGCGGCTTTGTACGCACGGATATTGCGCGCGAAATCGGTGCGCGTTTCAAGTACATTATGGTGGACGAATATCAAGACACCAACGCTACGCAGGACACGCTGTTTTCGGCAATTTCCGACAACGAAACCAATCTGTTTTTTGTGGGCGATATCAAGCAAAGCATTTACGGATTCCGCCAAGCAATGCCTTCCATCTTCCGCGAACGGCGTGAACGCGGTGTGCCGTACAACGGTACGGACTTCCCTGCCTCAATCACGCTGGGAAATAATTTCCGCAGCCGCCGCCAGGTGACGGATACGGTTAACTATTTCTTTCGTCAATGGATGCAGGAAAAAACAGGTGGCATCGTTTATGATGAGCGCGAAGAGCTGGTAGCTTCAGCGGCATTTGAAAACGCAGGCGATCCCGCCTATGACACCGAATTGATCGTGACTGAAAAAAGCGATATCGACGACGATGTCAGCGTGCACGAAGCAGAAGCACGGCTGATCGGCAAGCGTATTTTGACAATGATGTCCGAAGGTTTTCGTGTTTCGGACAAAAGCGGGCTGCGGCAAGCAACCTATCGCGATTTTTGCATTTTGCTGCGCAGCACCGCCAACACGGCCGGCACCTATGTCAAGGTGTTTCAAAGTATGGGCATTCCGATTTCGGCGGGCAATCACGAGAGTTTCTTTGACTGTGCGGAAATTCGCGTGATGCTGTGCATCTTGCGCACAATCGATAACCCGCTGCTCGACATCCCACTGCTCGGTACGCTCACCTCGCCGCTATTCGGCTTTACTCCGGACGATACGGCGCTGATACGCGGCGTCGGAAAGGATTTGAGTTTCTTCGCAGCAATTCGCCGTATTGCGCGCACCCCCAACCATTCGTTGCATACGCGCTGCCGCGAGTTTTTACAAACCCTTGATCGCTACCGCACGCTCGCAGCGGTGCTTCCTGCCGATCAGTTGATACGCCGCTTATACGACGAAACCAACCTTTCGGCTGTGATGAGTGCGAAAAACGGCGGTGCGAGCCGTCTCGCCAACCTGCGACAGCTCTACGATTTGGCGCGCAAGTTTGAACAAAATGATGCGCGCGGGTTGGCAGCGTTTATACGCTATATTGACAAGCTCGAAGATCGCGGCATTGAGATCGCTTCTGCCGACCCCGAGGGCGATAATCGCAACGCGGTGCGCTTGATGACCATTCATCGATCGAAAGGTCTGGAGTTCCCTGTGGTGTTTACGGCCGGTCTCGGCTCGGCCTTTAACAATATGTCCACCAAAGAGGATATCTTGCTGCATGCCGACCGCGGCATCGG
>JAZURB010000220.1:0-2763 GCA_045605945.1 Acutalibacteraceae bacterium | reverse complement strand
TGATTTTTTGCTTACAAAATATTTTCAGGCGACGGCCATTCGTTATCCATTAGAATTTGCAGCTGCATGCGCACCGAAGAGATGCCCGCCATTAAATCGGCGGGATCGTTGTCATCCACCAAATGCGGCAGCGCGGCGGCTTGCTGAAACACGGACTCCATGCGTTCGTGTCGCAGGAAAAACGGGAACAGCCGTGTGTCGTCCTCGAGCCGTGCGGTCAAGTCGGCGGTCGCCTCGCGGCAAGCAGCGATGTCACCGCTTTCATAAAGTGTGATGATCTCATCGCAAGCGGTGAGCAACGCTTCGGTCGTGCGTTGCTGCCACCACAGAGCCGCACCGCTCATGACCGCCACCACCGCAAGCAAAACGATCGCGATCGTTACGCGCTTCATGTCGGCACCTCCTTCGGAACGAGGTAATAGTCTTTGGCGGCGTTGGCGGTGAGGATCATTACCTGTTCCAGCGGGTATCCCTCCGCTTTGAGTACCGCATCGATCCACTGCCGATCCACACCGCATACCGTCATCGCCCAATCACAAAGCGTGCCGTCCGCCGCGACAACCAGCATGGCACCGTGGTCGTGCGGCGGCTTGTCAACAATGTCTCCGAGCACCGTCGGGCGTTTGGCTGCGACAGGATAAACGCTGATGCTGCCGTTGGTTTCGGCGATGGCGAGTTGAATATCGCGAAAATCGTAAATATTTTGGCTGCGCAGACTTTCGGTGAGATCCTCCACCGACATGCGCAGCTTTTGCAGTACCGCTTGATCGGGTTTGCCGTCGCGAATGAGAATGAGCGGGTTGCCGCTGACAAGCGCGGAAAAGCGCGGCGACTTGAGCATCCATGCCGACAGGAGGATCTCCGCCGCCACCAATACGGCGATCGGCACCAAGCCGCTGAGCAGCGGAATGCCGCTTTCCTGCATCGGCACCGATGCGAGATCCGAAATCAGCAGCGTCACCACCAACTCGATCGGCTGCAGCTCGCCGAGCTCCCGCCGTCCCATAATGCGCATAGCGGCAATGAGTACCGCGTAAATAATAACGGTGCGTATGGCTGTGATCGCCATCATCACCACCCCCGTAACCAATACTCTGCTTCACAGTGTGTGCCGAAGGAGAGGGGAATATACATCACTTTTAATCAACGCCGCCGAGTGTTTCTTTTTAAGCGAAAAAGAAGGCACTTTTTCCGAAAATGCGAAAAATTCGAAAAAAGTGCAAAAAAAATCGCCAAATCGAAAAAAACGATTGACAAACGCGTGAAGATTGTGTATTATAGTAAACTGCATAATCATGGGAATGTGTCCCCTTTTGCCCTGAAAAAAGTGTAGCACAAAACACGAAAAAATGCAAGAGGAAATTTTCTCGTGAACCGTTCGAGTCGTTGAAAAACGACAAAGGACGAGCCTTTCCGGTAAAACTCCGTTAGGTCGGAAATATGAATACAGGAGTGAGCGCACACTATGGTCAACATTAAACCGAAGCAGCTCGGCAAAACGACGCGTATGAGCTTTGCGAAGATCAATGAAGTGTTGGATATGCCCAACCTTATTGAAGTGCAAAAGAATTCGTATGCGTGGTTCTTGAACGAGGGTCTGCGCGAAGTGTTCCGCGACATGGCTGCCATCAGTGATTACACGGGCAACCTGGTGCTGGAATTCATCGATTATCGTCTGGATGACACGCCGAAGTACACGGTGGAGCAGTGCAAGGAGCGTGATGTTACTTACGCGACCCGTCTGCATGTCCGTGCCCGTCTTCTTAATAAGGAAACGGGAGAGATCAAGGAGTCCGAGATTTGCATGGGCGATTTCCCGCTCATGACCGAGAGCGGCACCTTCGTTATCAACGGCGCCGAGCGCGTGATCGTTTCGCAACTGGTGCGTTCTCCCGGCGTGTACTACGGTATGTCGTATGACGCGGTGGGTAAGAAGCTGTTTACCTCGACCGTTATCCCCAACCGCGGTGCATGGCTCGAGTATGAGACCGATTCTTCCGATGTTTTCTATGTTCGTATCGATAAGAACCGCAAGCTGCCCGTGACGGTGTTCGTCCGTGCGCTGGGTCTCGGCTCGGATGCGGAGCTGCTCGATTTCTTCGGTGAGGACGAGCGCATCCTCGCAACCATCGAGAAGGATCCCACCAAGAACACCGAGGAAGCGCTCCTCGAGGTGTACCGTAAGCTGCGTCCCGGTGAGCCGCTGACGGTGGAGAACTCGCAAGAGCATATCGAAAACCTGTTCTTTGATCCCCGCCGTTATGATCTGTCGCGCGTGGGTCGCTATAAATACAATAAAAAGCTCGGTCTGCACAACCGTCTGCAGGGCTGCACCCTGAGCCGCCCCGTCATCAACCCCAACACGGGTGAGATCATGGCGGAAGCGGGCGAGGTCATTCCGCGTTCGCGTGCCATGGAAATGGAAGATGCGGGCGTCACCGTTGCTTATGTCATGATCGACGATCACGGCGAGCAGAAGGAAGTCAAGATCATCACCAACGGTATGGTCGACATCAGCAAGTACATTGACTTTGATGTGACCGACCTCGGTGTCAACGAGCGCGTGCGCTACGTCGTGCTCAAGGAGATCCTCGACACCTGCGAAGGGGAAGAGGCGATCCGCGAAGCGATCAAAGAGCGTTTGGGCGAACTCATCCCCAACCATATCATTATCGATGATATGCTCGCTTCCATCAACTATGTCAACTGCTTGGCGTATGACATCGGCACCACCGATGACATCGACCACCTCGGCAACCGCCG
>JAZURB010000219.1:0-1743 GCA_045605945.1 Acutalibacteraceae bacterium | reverse complement strand
TTCGCCGATTCCTTCTTCCGTAAAATACGGTACATAAGCCGTGCGAATATCCGCAGGAAGCATTGACAGCAATTTATCACACGCCACCGCCTCAAGATCTTTATACGCGTCACGAATTATCGGATTATCATATTTGACCGGTGTCGGTAAATCACCGGTTAATATCTCCGAAGCATCATGATAGAGGGCAAGCTTAACACATTCCCCTTCATCGACATGTCCGCCGAATCGCGTATTGGTGATCACCGCGAGAGCGTGAGCGATAACCGCCACATCCTGCGAATGTTCGCACAAATTTTCCTCACGCGTGTTGCGCATCAATGCCCAACGATGTATATGTTTCATACGCGACAGCATCGCATAAAATTGACTGAACATAAAAACGCACATCCTTTCACTGTTTGTATTTTAACATGCCTTTGCATTCTTGTAAAGTCACCCTCTTTTCTTTTTCGACAAAACATGCTATACTCAGTATCAGAAATAGAAAGGGCGTGGATATCATGGTGCACTTTGGTAATGAATGGGATGAACTTTTAAAAGATGAGTTCGAAAAAGACTATTATCGCGAGCTGCGTGAATTTCTAAAACGGGAATACGCCACACAAATCATTTACCCCGACATGTACCATATTTTTAATGCGCTGCAGTCCACATCGTACAGCGATGTAAAAGCTGTCATATTGGGTCAAGACCCTTATCACGGTCCGGGGCAAGCGCACGGACTTTGCTTCTCGGTACAAGACGGCATACAACCGCCGCCTTCGCTGCAAAATATATTTAAAGAACAGCAAACCGACGTCGGAATCACGCTTCCGCACAGCGGCAATTTAACGAAATGGACAACGCAAGGTGTGTTGCTGTTAAACACGGTACTGACCGTTCGCCAAGGATGTCCCAACAGTCACCGCGGACACGGATGGGAGTTGTTCACCGATAAGGTCATTTCCTTACTCGATGCGCGCGAAACACCGATGGTGTTTTTACTATGGGGTGCAAACGCAGGCGCAAAAGCAACACTTTTGCACAATCCGAAGCATCTGGTACTCAAAACCGTACATCCCAGTCCGCTCTCTGCACATCGGGGTTGGTTCGGATGTCGTCACTTTTCCAAAACAAACGAATTTTTAATAAAAAACGGACTTTCGCCGATCGATTGGCAATTATAAAACCGTGCGATATTCTCGAAAAGCCAGAGAATATCGCACGGTTTTTCATATGCGTCCATTTCTTGCATAAACATATATCACATATATGCAGAAAGGAATGAGTATCAATGGAAAACCCTTCACAAACTGAGTGGCAACGCATGATCGATCGGTATTCTGCGGAATTGCTCTCCCAATATAATGCAACACCACACAGTTCATCTTCCGTATCCGACACAGTTGAAACAATGGATGAAAACTCGACCGAAGCAACGCATGAATTATCCGATATCGGCACTTTACAGGTGCGTGTCAGCACCGAAGATCAAGCGGTGCCGATCCAAGGGGCTACGGTGACTGTTTCGCACGATTTCGGTAATGGTGTGATACTTGATCGCATCTTAACAACCAACGATAGCGGTCTGACACCGCTTATCGATTTGCCGACAAAAGATCGTGCTCTATCGCTTTCTCCCGGGAATTCTTCTCCGTTTACGGAATATACCGTCGAAGTAACCGCAGACGGCTATTACACAAAAATATTCGAAAATATCCCGATATACGGCGGGGTTACCGCTGTTCAAAGCGTCAGCAT
>JAZURB010000218.1:0-7465 GCA_045605945.1 Acutalibacteraceae bacterium | reverse complement strand
CTTCTATTATGTAGGAGCCGCCGACGGCATATACGAGTGTCGCGGCAGAGGTGCGTTGCGCAAGGCGGGTATTACGCCGCTTGCGGGAGATAATGTGCGCATTTCCGTGCAAGAAGAGGGCAAAGGCACGCTCGAAGAAGTCTATGAGCGTAAAAACAGCTTGATTCGTCCGCCTGTGGCGAATTTGGATGCGCTGGTGATGATCATTTCTGTGGTGGATCCGGCGCCCAGCCTGCCTGTGATCGATCGCATGATTGCGGTTGCCGAACATAAAGGCATTGAGCCTATTTTAGTATTTAATAAAACGGATCTTGCTTCTGCTGAAGAATATGAATTGCTCTATCGCGACGCAGGCTTCACCACACTTACCGTGTGCGCCAACGATCCTGTGAGCGTCGAGCCGCTTCGTGCGTTGCTGCGCGGTAAACGTGCCGCTTTTGCGGGCAATTCGGGCGTCGGCAAGAGCAGCGTGCTCAATATTCTCGATCCGACGCTGGCGCTTGCTGTCGGTGAAACCAGCAAAAAGCTCGGTCGCGGACGCCACACCACGCGCAGCGCTTGCTTGTATAAGCAGGAAGGTGGCGGTTACATCGCCGATACGCCCGGTTTTTCGTCGCTGGATGCGCAACGCCTTGAACATATTGATAAGCAAGATCTGGCGTTTTGTTTTCGTGAATTTCGCCCGTTTCTGGACGGCTGTCGCTTTACTTCCTGTTCGCATACGGCGGAAAAAGGCTGCCGTGTATGTGAAGCGATGGAAAACGGCATGATTGCTGCATCCCGATTTGACAGTTATGTCGCGCTCTATAAGGAGGCAAAGGAATGGAAGGATTGGGAAAATCGATGACGCGTTGTGTGATTGTCGGTGCTGCACCGTTTGTCGATGCCGCTTGTTTGCGTGCTGATATCTGCGCGGAGGATTATATCATTGCTGCCGACGGCGGTCAACGCTTGCTTGCGGCAATGGGTATTGTCCCCGATGTGATCATCGGCGATTTTGATTCCTCGGTGCAGCCATGCAGCGGAGAATGCCATGTACTTCCTACCCGTAAAGATGATACCGATGTGATGGCGGCGGTGCGTCTGGCATACGAAAAAGGATATCGCTTGTTTTTGCTGCTCGGCTGCATGGGCGGGCGCTTTGATCATACGGTGGCAAATCTGTTTATTCTGCGCTGGCTTCATGAACGCGGTGCTGACGCGACGCTTCTCGATGAGCGTCATGAGGTGCGCTTGCTTGGGGCGGGGGAGCATACGGTTTCTCCGCGTAAAAACAGCTATGTTTCGCTGTTGCCCTATGGCGGTGATGCCCAAGGCGTTACTCTCCGTAACGCTGCTTACACGCTGGAAAATGCGTGTCTTGATACTGCGCATCCGCTCGGAGTCAGCAACGCTTTTACCGATAAACCCCTGGAAATTTCGCTGAAAAGCGGGTATCTCCTGCTGATTATCGCCCAAGAATAATCGTTTTCTTTTTCACCATTTTCGTGTCATGACATATCCTGTTAATGAAAACGCCGCAGGGTGTTGGCGCGGAAGGGGGCGAGGATATGCGAATGACAAAATGTACGATCGGGCGCATGACAACAGCGTTCGGTTTAGGAGTGCTGCTTGCGATGCTGTGCCCGTCAAAATGGGTGCTGGTCGTAACCTTGGTCGTCATGATCTTGCCGGCGGTATGCTCATCCAATCGATTAAGGGGGTAAAACCGATGCGTGTTGTTGTTTACAAGAGCCCGAAGATGATGTCGTCGTTATTGCGAAAGATTTTTAAGATTCCGAAAATGTATATTCCCGAATAAACATAAAAAAGCCACCGCTTTGAGCGGTGGCTTTTTTGTCTTAAATTCAATCAGAGCAAACCGAGCGATTGACGCAGCAGATCGCGAATATCCGCAGTGGTAATCACACCGTCATACAGAACATCGCAGCTCTGGAGGCGTTCGGTATCCACTTCGCGCAGCGGATCAAGGATTGCTTGCAGTGCGGTACGGAAGTCGGCGGTGTTAACGATGCCGTCGCGATTCATATCGCCGTCGGGATAATCGAGTGTGGCGTCATGCACGAAATAGACATCATCCTCGGCAGCACAGGTCTCGGCAAGAGACCCGCTCACGCCGTAAACCGCTGTAGCGGGAGCGCCGACAAACACGCCGTTGCCGATCGATGTGACCGAGGGCGGGATACGGATATAGGTCATCATGGTGCAGTCAAGAAATGCGCACGATCCGATAAGACGAAGGCCGACGGGCAGGTGTACTTCGCGCAGGTTTTGGTGACCGTCAAATGCATAAGGGGCGATAGCGGCAGTGCCGTTGGCGACCACAAGATTGTAGTTTGCAGGCATTGTGCCGATATAGGTGTACAGTACGCGGCCGATATACAAGGCTCCCGAATTGGCAGAGCTTAACCAGAGCGTGTTGTGGAAGGCTTGATAACCGATGTCATAGGTGTAGGGAGAAAGGGTGATCGTTTTCAGCATAAAGCAGTTGTAGAACGCCATATCGCCGATCGTCACGAGTGAATCGGGGAGGGATACTTCCGAAAGCGCTGTGCAGGTCGAAAAAGCGTTTGAACCGATAACCGTCAGCGTCTCGGGAAAACTGACCGTTTGCATGGTGGTGTTTGCTTCGAATGCGCTGCCACCGATCACGGTTACGGGAAGCTCCGCAATCGTTGCGGGAATAACAACATTCGTTTCGGTGCCGGCATATGCAGTGATCGTTACGCTTGCACCGCCTTCGTTGACAACATAGGTGTAATCGCCTTCGGTCAACTCTTCTGCAGAAACAGCCATAACCGCCACGCTGAGCATCAGTGTGATGCACAGCACACTTGCCAGGATTTGCTTAAACATACGCATAATATACTTCCTCCTTATGATACCGTGTCGGATTTAGCGCTTGTCAAAGGGTATGTAATCGGCGCGATCGCATACATTTTTATAAGCAGGACGAATGATTTTGCCCGCATTGATCAGTTCTTCGATGCGGTGTGCACTCCAGCCCGCAATACGCGCAATCGCAAAGAGTGGGGTGTAAAGCTCGGGCGGCAGATCCAGCATACGATAAACAAAGCCGCTGTAGAAATCGATGTTAGCGCTGACGCCTTTATACATCTTGCGCTCCTCGGCAATGATCTTCGGCGCGAGGCGTTCCACCGCGGAATACAGCGCATATTCTTCCTGCATGCCTTTTTCGTCAGACAGCTGTTTAACAAAACGGCTGAAAATGCAGGCGCGCGGATCGGAGAGGGAATAGACCGCGTGACCCATGCCGTAGATCAGACCTGCCTTGTCAAACGCTTCTTTATGTAAGAGTGCGCGCAGATAACGGCTGATTTCCTCTTCGTCCGTCCAATCCTTAACCTCTTTTTTCATGTCCTCAAACATCTGCACAACCTTGATATTCGCGCCGCCGTGCTTGGGACCTTTGAGCGAGCCGAGCGATGCAGCAACCACCGAATAGGTATCCGTACCCGACGAGGAAACGGCGTGTGTCGTAAAGGTCGAGTTGTTACCGCCGCCGTGCTCTGCGTGAAGCACCAGTGCGATGTCGAGGATCTGCGCCTCGAGCGGGGTATACTTGCTGTCGGGACGCAGCAAATGCAAAATGTTTTCTGCGGTCGACAAATGCGGCTGCGGATGATGAATCACCAGACTTTGTCCAAGCTGATAATGGTTATACGCTTGATAAGCATACACCGATAAGAGCGGGAAGAGCGCAATCAGCTGCAAGCACTGACGCATCACATTATCGATCGAAATATCGTTGGCATTATCGTCATATGCGTACAGCGTCAGTACACTGCGCGCAAGCGTATTCATCATATCCTTGCTGGGAGCTTTGAGGATGATGTCGCGCACGAAATTGGTCGGCAGCGTGCGATAGCTCGCTAGTGTTGCTTGGAAATCGGCAAGCTGCTCTTTGGTCGGCAGATGTCCGCACAACAGCAAATAGGTGATCTCTTCGAAGCCGGGATGCGGATCGTTGACAAAGCCGTCCACGATCTCTTCTACATCGATGCCGCGATAAAAGAGTTTACCTTCGCAAGCCACGGTTTTGCCGTCAACCTCTTTGGTGGATTGGATCTCGGAAATTTCCGTAAGACCCGTCAAAACGCCTTTGCCGTTTAAATCGCGCAGTCCGCGGTTGACCTGATATTTCTGATAAAGCGCCGGATCGATACGGCTGTTGTCGATACATTCCTTCGCCAATGCGCGTACAGACGGGGTGATATCGGAATAATTCGGGTTTCCCATGGGCTAAAATTTCCTTTCTTTGACCTTTCTGATATAGGGTATATTTATACAAATTTTATTATATCACATCATTGAACGTTTGCCTATCCCAAAAATGGAATTTTTCACGAAAAATTCAAAAATATTGCTTTTCGCTTTTTAAAATGATATAATCTCCTCAAAGGAGCGTGAATTGTATGGGAACACCACATAATGCCGCCGCCCGCGGCGATATTGCCAAAACCGTCTTGATGCCGGGTGATCCGTTGCGTGCCAAATGGATCGCCGAAACCTTTTTGACCGATGTTACCTGTTTTAACACCGTGCGCGGTATGCTCGGGTTTACGGGTTATTATAACGGTAAGCGCGTCTCGGTAATGGGGCACGGTATGGGCATTCCCTCTATCGGCATTTATTCGTATGAGCTGTATCATTTCTACGATGTCGATACAATCGTGCGCGTCGGCTCGGCGGGCGGCTATGCCGATCATGTGAAGGTGCACGATATCGTGCTCGCTCAAGGTGCATGCACCGATTCGAACTACGCCGCGCAGTATAATCTGCCCGGCAGCTTTGCGCCGATCGCCGATTTTGAATTGCTTGCCAAAACGGCGCAAACCGCCAAAGAACGCGGCTTTTCTGTGCAAGTCGGCAATGTGCTGTCGAGCGATGTGTTTTACCATGCCGACGAAAGCGCCAAGGATCGCTGGAAAGCGATGGGCGTCCTTGCCGTCGAAATGGAAGCGGCGGCGCTCTATATGAACGCGGCGGCAGCGGGCAAAAAAGCGCTCACCGTTTTGACAATTTCCGACCATTTATATACAAGTGAAGCGTTGCCGCCTGAAGAACGCCAAACCGGCTTTTCAAAAATGATCGAACTGACCTTAAACGCCGTGCTGTAATTGCTGAAATGGCGTAGGGAACAGTTCGACCCGCGCCTACTTGCGTCTTTGAATCGGGATAACTATGTTGAAAGGAGAAAATGATATGGATCTGCGTGAACGCATGAAACAGCATATTCAGCACGACGGACAGTTGTCGACTTCGGTGTGCCTTATGTACATGGTTATATATTTGGCGTTTTCGATCTTTTGTGTGGCATTTGTATGTAGAACTACCGCTGTGATCATTGCGTGGGTTGTTGTAACGCTTTTTGGGACAGGTTCTTTGATCTTCAATTTCATACAAAAGTTGCCGCTTTGTAAATTGTTG
Source organism: Acutalibacteraceae bacterium (assembly GCA_045605945.1). Taxonomy (GTDB): domain Bacteria; phylum Bacillota; class Clostridia; order Oscillospirales; family Acutalibacteraceae; genus RGIG1959. The sequence goes on along the minus strand of JAZURB010000218.1, from coordinate 2,014 downwards.
GGATATTGTGCTTTTGCTATTGTGTACTTTTTGCAAAGTATATGGGGCGTTTGGTTGGTACTCACCTTGCCGAATGGCGAGCCTTCTTTGGAGCCGATTATCTTGATTGCTTTTATTTTTCTGTTACTGCTTTTGCGTCTGATGTATAATCCTAGAGAATTTGAAACAGCAAAAAGGATTCGTCAAAACGATCTTTACTACAAAGATGATGTCGAATGGTTTCTTGGGCAAGATAAAGCTATGTGTCATCATATACGCAATCATATAGGGTGGCTGATTGTGTATGTGCTTCTTTATTGTGTGCCGATTGTCATCGGCATTGTCAATCCCGGCGGAGATGAAACCATGTCGTATCTTGCGGCATGTGTCCCGGTTGTTCTTATAGGCAACACCTTTTTTATGTTTTACAAGTTGATTTTCTTGATTCGCTATAAATAATACGGATTTAGCACAGAGCGTAATCGCTCTGTGCTTTTTTATCACATCTTTTCGGCGTTGCATATAGTGTCCTACACGGGTGTATGGGCGGGATGCGGCGGGATAGCACCCGAGATAAAACATAGGGAGGCGTGTGAATGGATATGTGGCAAGGAATATCGCTGACGATCGTGCTGCTGTTGGCACTTTACGGCTGTGCCCAGCTTGTGCGCCATGCGGTGGAGTGGTTGCTGCGCCCGAAGGAGCAGCGGCTTTGCGCTTTGTTGGTGTTATCGGGCGCGGTCGAGGAGGTCGAACAGCAAATGCGCTATGCCAAAGAATGGGCTTCGGCGCGGCATTTGCCGCTTGTGATCGCTGACGACGGCATGGACGAGGAAACACGCAATATCGCCACGGTGCTTGCCGCTGTGGACGATTGCGAGATGGTGTCGCTTTCTTGCACATAAAAGATGCGAAACGACACTTGCACAGGCGAACGATTGTGTGTATAATAAAAGCCGTGAATAACGAAAAAGGAGGTGACCGAAGATGAGTGTAGAGTTGTGTGGCAGCGTAGATCGCATCGTGTTTCGCAACCAAGATAACGGTTGGACGGTGCTGGATCTCGAAACCGAAGGCAGCGGCATCCAAAAGGTGGTCGGTGAGCTGCCGATGATCGCTGTGGGCGAGACGGTACGCATGCAAGGCGAGTGGGTAGAACATGCTACTTTCGGACGGCAATTCCGCGCGCAGATGTGCGAGCGTTATCTTCCGACTGACACGACTGCGATCTATCGCTACTTATCTTCGGGCACCTTGAAAGGCATCGGTCCGTCGCTTGCCATGCGCATTGTGCAGACCTTCGGCGACGGGGCGCTCACCGTGATTGAAAAAGAGCCGCGGCGCCTCGCACAAATCAGCGGCATCAGTATCAAAAAAGCGGAAGAAATCGGCGAAAGCTTCGCCGCGCAGTTCGGGCTTCGCGAGGTTATGCTCACCTTCTCGACCTACGGACTCACCCCGTCCGAAGCGGTGCGCGCCTTTAAAAAATGGGGCATGAAAACGGTGGATACCGTGCGCGAGGATCCGTATCAGCTGTGCATGAGCGGACTGCGCATCGGCTTTGAACGCGCCGATGCGATTGCGCGGGATATGCAGTTCCCGCCCGAAGACCCGCGTCGTATCGCGGCGGGACTTATCTATGTGCTGCGGCATAACACGGGCAACGGTCACACCTGTCTGCCGCAAAGCAAGCTGATTCCGACTGCAGCGGCGATGCTTGGCGTCGATGCGGACAGCGTTGAAAAGACGCTTTATGATTTGAAAGCGCGTTTCGAACTGGAAATGCTCGAGACGGAGGGGGAGACCCTGTGGTTTTTGCCGCCGCTCTATCGCGCCGAGCGGTATATTGCCGCGCGTATGGGCATGTACGGTGCGCTTGCTCCCGAGAAAAAGACCGATCTGGAAGACCGCATTATTGCGGTCGAGAAAAATCACCGCATTCTTTATGAAGACGCCCAGCGTAAAGCGATCACCGAAGCGGTCGAGCGGGGTATCTTGGTGCTGACGGGCGGTCCCGGTACCGGTAAAACCACGA
>JAZURB010000217.1:0-2391 GCA_045605945.1 Acutalibacteraceae bacterium | reverse complement strand
TCGAGGATGCTTGAAAGGAGAATCGAATATGAGAAAAATTATCGCAAGTTTAGCCGTACTGCTGATTATGATGACGATGAGCGGATGCTCATCGGGAACACCGACAGAGGATGTATCAACGACAACTGTCACCACAACCTCAACCGTGCAAACGACCGAAGCCTACACAACAACAAGCATACTCACTACATCGAAAACGCAACCTGAAACAACAAGCAATATGACCGTTGATCAACCGCCGACAGCAACTAAACAACCAACGGCATCTTCGATCGCCTCGAAAGCAACAACTGTCAAAACTACCGTTGCTACCACGGTCAAACCAGCCGTCAAGAAAACAACACTACCATCGGCCACGACAACAACGGTAACAACCAAAGCACCGACCACAACCAAAACAACGGTCAGAACAACGGTTACAACCACACGCACGACAACTGCAACAAAGGCAACAGCGACTACTACAACAGCGGTGCCGAAAGCGATGACACTCGCCGAAGCCGAAAACTACGCCAACGCTTACCTTGAAAGTCTCGGTATGGAAATCGACTATACCGCCACCCCGAGCAACGCGGGATTTATGCCACCGCTTACATGGGATCACGGCGAATCCTTTGAGCAGAAGAAAGAACTCATCCGTCTGCATATTGATATCACGCTTGAAAGCCGCGGTCTGACAGCAGGTCATCCGATGCGAGCGGTTGCCGAATACCGCCCGAATGAATGGGACAACACCTACGGATGGTTATACATCCTCCATTAACAGAAAAGAGATACACCCGACCGCTTATACGGTCGGGTGATTTTTCTTTCTGCCAATAGTCTCAATCCATGGATTTGATGACGGCGAGTGCATCTTCTGCGGATAGTTCGCCGCGCAGATACGCATCACGGGCGGCGGTGGCTTTCTCATTCCATGCACAATAATCCAAATAAAACGGATATCGCTCGGCGGGGTCCAAATGATCCACACGCTCATAGCGGCGATACACTTTTGTTTTCGTGCGGTCATAGGTTTGGATAACATCGTCACTTTCGGCGAGTGCTTTGTGTTTTGCCTTAGGGGCTACTTGCTTACAAGTTTTGCCGTTCCATTGCGGACGGTCACAATATTTGGTTGCCTTGCGCGTTTTAGGAATAAAGTACTTTTGGCAGTATTCACAGCGTTGAACAGCCGGTTTAAGCATCACAAATTGCATAATCAAAAAGTTGTAATAATCGTGCGGCGAACGGAACCGATAGACCATCTTCTTTTCTTGATCGTCATACAACTGAGTGATTTCGTATGTTGCTTCCGTTTTGGTGAGATCACCATACGTTGAATTGTTACACAGTCTTTCCATAATACAGAAAAGATCGAACTGCGCATGCATAGGTTCGTGCAAGCATTGCACAATTTGGTTATCCCTTTGGTAATCTACCGTTTCAGGTTTAAAATACATTGAGCAACGAGTTTCTACCGACATACGAACTAGTGCCGCCAGCACCATATTGATCTTCGGCAATTCTTTCATCAGTTGTTTGTATGATTTTCTTACGGAATCGCCATCTTTAGTTTCTTTCCGGTATCGTATCGGGCATTCTGCGTCAGGATCGTGATCAAAGGACACCAACTCCCTCAACAAATCTACGATATGACGGAATTTTTGAAAATCAAAATCCATTAACGCAAGCATTTCGTTTACGACATTGGTTTCGATTGGTTCGGAAGATTCGTCGTCAAACACAATGGTTACCGTCATATCTCCGTGTTGACGAAGATCTACGTATACACCATCATCAGCCATTAACATGAAAACGCCCCCTTTTTGTTCAAAAGCGATCTTTGCGTTTTTTGATACAGATTACTTTACCTTCGACATTCAAATCATACTCAATTATAATGATACCACACTCGGACATAAAAGGGAAGCCCACCTTGACAACCAAATAAGAAGTGACAACACGAGTGGTTGTTTTGGGGTACGGGCCTGGCGGAGATGTTGCGTCTCCATCGGGCCCGTATTGTTTCTCAAATAGAATCGGAGAAACGGTTAACCTTGGTGTTCAGCACCTTGACAACTGAATAACCCTGCCGACTGCATATAGTCAGGCATCAGCTTTGCGATGACAACGATTCCGATGGAATCGTGCCGTAGGAGAAAGGCGTATGAACTACGCCCTTGCAAAAGGACACGGTAAGCAAAGTGACAGCCGCTAATAAAAATGCCGTCGGATGTACAGGGAACCTTCGAAACGGAGATGGTCTTATGAACTTTCTCTCGTAGGAATACAGCCGCTTTCGATTTCAATCATTATTAAAAACTACGAAAGGGGTTGATAGCATTATGCCGAAACATAAACTTGCCGTGATCGACGGCGAAACCTTAATGGACACAAGACTGGAACCGA
>JAZURB010000216.1:0-3517 GCA_045605945.1 Acutalibacteraceae bacterium | reverse complement strand
GTCGAATTTCACGCTGTAGCCCGATGCTTTGAGCACGTAGTTATCCGCTAAAATATCGGCTTGGCAGGTATCTTGCACGCAGTTTGCCATCAAGCTGGCGATGAAGCGCTCCCAAATGAGCTTGTACAGCTTGTATTGATCGGGAGTGAGCGAGCTTTTCACCTGCTCAGGGGTGAGCGACGGCATGGAAGGACGAATCGCTTCGTGCGCGTCCTGTGCGCTCGCTTTACTCTTGAAATAGCGCGGTTTCTCGGGGAGATATGCCGCACCGTAGGTATCTTTGATGTAGGCGTTGCCCGCGGCACGCGCCTCTTCGGAAATGCGCAAGCTGTCGGTACGCATGTAGGTGATCAAACCCATTGCACCGATGCCCGCAACCTCCACGCCTTCATACAGCTCCTGCGCTGCCTGCATCGTGCGGCGCGCCGCAAAGCCGAGACGGCGGTTGGCTTCCTGCTGCAAAGTCGAGGTGATGAACGGGGGCGACGGTTGCAGGCGGCGCGTTCCGCGCTTGACCTTTTGCACCGTGAATGCCGCTTCCTGCAGCTTTGCCAGGATAGCGTCCGCTTGCTCGCCCGCGGTCACTGCCAGCTTGCCGTTTTCGTCGCCGTAGAGCTTTGCGGGGAAACGGCGACCTTTGGCGCCCTTCGAGAGCTTCGCATCAATCGTCCAATACTCCTCACTGACGAACGCGCGAATCTCCTCCTCGCGATCGACAACGATGCGCACGGCAGCCGACTGCACGCGACCCGCCGACAAACCTTTACGGATCTTTTTCCACAAAAACGGGCTGATTTTGTAGCCCACGATGCGGTCGAGAATGCGGCGCGCTTGCTGCGCATTGACCAAATTCATATCCACCGCGTGGGGATTGCTGAGTCCCTGTGTCACACCCGTTTTGGTGATCTCGGTGATCGCAATGCGGCAGGGCTTGGCATAATCCACACCGAGGATCTGCGCCAGATGCCACGCGATCGCTTCGCCTTCGCGGTCAGGGTCGGTCGCGAGCAGGATGCTGTCGCATTCTTCGGCGGCAGCGCGCAGCTGACGGATCAGCGCCGATTTGCCGGGGATATCCACATAGCGCGGCTTAAAGCCCTTCTCGATATCCACACCGAGCAGGGTTTTCGGGAGATCGCGCACATGTCCTGCCGAAGCCATGACACGGTAGCTTTCACCCGCATATTTTTGAACGGTTTTCACCTTGGAAGGTGACTCCACGATAATCAAAGTTGACATAATATGTTCCTCGCTTTTTATCAAACGATGGTTTTCAGGGCATAGCGCCCACCCGCTTCCACGGTGATCACACCGTGCAGTTCCAGCAGCGTCAGCGATGACATCACCGTCGACGCAGGAAGCGACAAATCTCTTGCCAGATCGGTTGCGGATGCACAGCCGTTTTGCAACGCCTCGTAAATCCGCTTCATCTCCGCTCCCGCCGATGCGGGACACGGCACAAATGCGGCAGCCTTTTGCGGCTGTGCCACACGCAGCACAGGCGGTTGCGTTTCTTTCGCCGTTTCTTCACGGTACGGCGCGACCGCATGGGTTTGTTCGAAACGCACCTTTTCGGCGGCGCGTTCCTCGGCAGCAACCGCTGCCGCAATATCGATCACCAAGGGATAGCGATCGAGATATTCCATGAGAATATCCGCCGCGTTGGTGACCATGATTGCCCCGTCCTTGATCAGCTCATTGCTGCCGAGACTGGCTTTCGAGCCGACGGGACCGGGCGCAGCAAACACATCGCGTCCCTGCTCGCGCGCCCATTTGGCGGTGAGCAGCGCACCGCTGCCCAACGGTGCTTGCGTGACCAATGTGCCGCGAGAGGCGGCACTGATCAACCGATTGCGCATGTGAAAATGATGGCGCAGCGCCGGTGTACCGAGCGGGAACTCGGTAAGCAGCGTACCGCCGTATTGCAGCATTGCTTCCCGCACAAAGGCGGTAGCTTTGGGATACTCCACATCGATGCCGCAGGCTTGAAACGAGATGAGACGACCGCCCTCGTCGAGCGCCGCTTTCATGGCTTCGCTGTCCAGTCCGTCCGCGCCGCCCGAAACGACCACGGCACCGCCCGCAGCAAGTCCTGCCGCCAAGCGTCTGGTCGCCAGGATGCCCGCTTGATCGGCGCGGCGCGTTCCCACGACCGCCACCGTCGGTGCCTCGATATCATCAAGATGCGCGCCCTTGCCGTAGATCGCGAGCGGCGGCGCATACATGCCGCCGAACAGCCGATCATACTCTGCGTCCTCGGGGGTCATCACCCATGCGCCGAGCATCTCCAGTTCACGCAGTTGCGCTCGCGCTTCGCCGAGCTCCTTATCGCCCAGTCGACGGCGCTGTGTCGGCGTCAGCGTGGTGAGCGCGCTGTAATCGGTCGCGTCATAAGCGGCTTTCGCATCGTCAAACACCCGCAGAAGCTCTTCGCTTTGCGGTTGCCCGACACCGATCGCATGCTGCAGCCAGATCCAATACATCGCACTCATGTGTTGTCCTCCTGCACCCGCGAGCGGCACAGCTCCCACATAACGATGCCTGCCGCCATGGACGCATTGAGCGACTCGGCGCGACCCGCCATCGGGATGGTGACACGGCGATCGCACGCCGCAATCGCCGCAGCAGAAAGACCGTTGCCTTCGTTACCGATGACTGCCACGGCACCTTCAAGATGCAGCGCGGTGAGGTTTTCGGCATCGCGATCCACCACGCAGGCAAACACCGGCAGTGTAGCGGACAGCGTTTTGAGTTCGGCGCAGAAATCGGGCGCAACCATCATCGGCATGCGGAACACGCCACCCATGCTGGCGCGCAGCACCTTCGGATTATACACATCGCAGCAGCCGCGCGAAAGGATAAGACCGTCCACGCCGAATGCTTCCGCGGTGCGGATCACGGTGCCCATGTTGCCGGGGTCTTGCACATCTTCGAGTGCGACATACACCCCGTCCTCGCGCACGGTCATCGGCAACGGCTCACCCGCCGCACACAGGCACAGCATGCCTTGCGGCGAACCGGTGTCCGACAGCGCTTTGGCGACCGCATCGCTGATCTCATACACCTTGGCGGCGACCGCCTCCACAGCTTGCCACTGCGCGGCATAACGTGACTTGGCGGCAGCCGTGACCAGAGCGGCTTCCACGGTCACACCCGAGACGGCAGCATCCGCACAAAGGCGCGCACCTTCCACCACGAATTTGCCCGCACGGCGGCGGTATTTCGCATCGGAAAGCAGCTTTACGCACTCTTTTACAAGCGGGTTGTCGCGACTTGTTAATTCCATAAAAGCCCCTCCTTTCGGCGGTTTTTCGGGTCTCCCAAAATAGCAAACAAGCGCCCGCCGAGGATCGGCGGACGCAGTTGTCGCTTATTATAACGCGGCCTTTGCCTTCTCCACCAGAGCGGTGAATGCAGCGGCATCGGACACCGCGATCTCAGCCAGCATTTTGCGGTTGAGGGTGATGCCCGCCTTCTTGAGGCCGTTCATGAAGGTCGAGTAGTTCATGCCGTTCAT
>JAZURB010000215.1:0-7984 GCA_045605945.1 Acutalibacteraceae bacterium | reverse complement strand
GTACGTCAAGAACGTCGTCGTCGAGATCGCTGACAAGCTCATCGCCGAGGCCGGTTCTTCCATGAAGTACAAGGTCGGTACCATGATCGAGATCCCCCGCGCCGCTCTGACCGCGGACGAGATCGGTAAGGAAGCTGACTTCTTCTCCTTCGGCACCAACGACCTCACCCAGATGACCTTCGGCTTCTCTCGTGACGATGCCGGCAAGTTCCTGGATGCTTACTATGATACCAAGATCTTCGAGAACGATCCGTTCGCGAAGCTGGATCAGAACGGCGTTGGCAAGCTGATGGAAATGTCCATCAAGCTCGGCAAGCCCGTCAACCCCGCGCTGCACTGCGGCATCTGCGGCGAGCACGGCGGCGACCCTGTCTCCGTTGAGTTCTGCCACAAGATCGGCCTGGACTATGTGTCCTGCTCGCCGTTCCGCGTGCCTGTTGCTCGCCTCGCTGCTGCGCAGGCTGCGATCAAAGACGCGAAATAATTTCGTGTTGCGCCATGCATAATAAACGCCCCACCGAGTAATCGGTGGGGCGTTTTTACGTATCTATTGAAATTTGTTTTGCGAATTGATATAATAAAATTAAGAGGTGATTTTATGTCTGATTGGCGGATGAATGGTCAAGAAGAATATTTGTCTGATAAGACCTTGTATAAGATTGTTTTTCCTGAATTCTGGGAAATTGCATACAAAAACAAGAATGCTTTCTTCAAAGCGATTGAGAACTACGGAAGAGAAGTCGTTGAATCGACAAATCATAGTCATGAATTTTTAGAAGGCGAAAAAATTCAACACTTTTGGCACGAACATTGCGATTTTTGTAGGGAAAAAGCATTGACAGATAAAGAATGTACCTTTTATTGCACAGAAGATAGGAAATATTGGATATGTGAAGAGTGTTTTAAAGATTTTAAAGAGAAATTCAATTGGGAAGAAAAACCCGTAAGCGACTTGCCTTTGTAATTGCTTTTTAATGAGATTACCACCGACCACCGCGAAACAACAAAAGGAGGCTACACAATGAAACGGATTTTAGCGTTAGTAATAGCGGTATTCTTCCTTTTTGCATTAACTTCTTGCGGACAATCAAGCAGTGACTATAAATCGAAACTCATCGTGGATATAAGCAACAAGGGGACAACAACTGTCGGAGAGATATTTGATTTTGAGTTTGATAGAGCGTATATTTTTGATTATCTCGACGGGTATCTGGATGGCGCATGGTTCGTTGAAAAATACGATTTAGATATATCCATCGACAAAGTAGAAGCCGGTAAAGCAGATTACATTCAAAGAATTGTATTTGTGGATAAGGAAGGCGATTTTGTATATTTGTTTGAGTGCATTATGACAGATGTCTTGTTTGCAGAAACGGGAGTTATTATTTATCCGGAAACAATAATAGAACGAGTGCCGTCTCAAGAAATATTAACAATTCACTTTGAGGGTGTAGAACGATATGCACCCGAAATAGACTATTAAGCGATACTGGTAGCAACGCCCCACCGAGCAATCGGTGGGGATTTTTTGTGTTTGTTGCCAAGCGCTTGTGTTTGTGTTATACTGAACTCAAGAGGTGATCGTATGGGGCTCTTTGATAATTTCAAACTGCGAAAGCCGCAACTGAAAAACGAAAACACCGCATTGACGATTTATGCACAAAAGATGTGTGCTGTTGCCATGGAATACGCGCAAGAGTTTGATAAGAAGCTGGATTTTTCCGAAAACAGTATCGCGGATTTGGAAGAAATCTTAGATTGGTATGCGAAAGATTTGGTGGAATCCAAACCCACCGAAAACCAGATTTGGAGCATGGCGATGATTTTCGGCTCGTATTTGGGCGAAACGATATTGAAAAACGGGCTGTCTCAAAAAGGATATGCTTGGCAGAAAGACGATTCCTGTGATATTCCGCTGCTTATTTGCGAGGGCGGGTGGCACATAACGCCCATTGATAAGGTATATAAAAGGCTCGTTAACGGAAGCGAGGATACTGTTGTATCGTTTTATAAGTATGCCGTAAGCAAGTTATAACAATGCAGCTGTTGCTATGTTGCCGATAACCCGACAGGCAGACGGCTTTTCACACAAGGAGGGCGACGTATGGTCATTTTATTGGCGGGGGCATCGCATACGGGAAAAACCGCGCTCGCGCAGCGGTTGCTGGAAAAATACCGTTACCCGTACCTGTCGATCGATCATTTGAAAATGGGACTCATTCGCAGCGGACAAACAACACTCACCCCGATGAGCGATGACGGGGAGCTGACGGCATATTTGTGGCCGATCGTGCGCGAGATGATCAAAACGGCGATTGAAAATGAGCAGAACTTGATTGTCGAGGGCTGCTACATCCCGTTTGATTATGTCGCCGATTTTGACGAGGCATATTTGCGGCATATACGCTACCGTTGCCTGGTGATGAGCGAGCGGTATATCCGCGCGCATTTTGAGGATATCCAGCGCTATGCGAGCGTGATCGAGCAGCGGCTGGATGACAGCGACTGCACGATTGAGAATGTGCTCAGGGATAATGCAGCGGTGCTCGAGGCGGCGAAAGCGCACGGTGTCCGATACATTTACATTGACGACAGCTACGATGTAGAATTCGAACTTGACGAAAAGGAAGGATGACGGATATGTATACCATTGAACTGGGAAAAAGCGGCTTGCAAGTCCCGACTGTAGCGGTCGGTTGCATGCGCATTGCGGATATGACGGAGAAAGATGTGGCGGCGTTTGTGGAAACCGCGCTCGAAAACGGTGCTAACTTTTTCGACCATGCGGATGTGTACGGCTTCGGCAAAAGTGAAGAAGTGTTCGGCAAGGTGATCACGCCGTCGATGCGCGACAAGGTGATTATTCAGACGAAGTGCGGCATTCGTCGCGGCTGGTTTGATTTTTCGTATGAGCATATCGTGAATTCCGTCAACGGCAGCCTCGAGCGTCTCGGCACGGAGTACATCGATGTGTTGCTGCTGCATCGCCCCGATGCGCTTGCGGAACCCGAAGAGGTAGCGTGGGCATTTGACGATTTGAAGGCAGCGGGCAAGGTGCGGCACTTCGGCGTGTCCAACCAAAACCCTTATCAAATGCAGCTGTTGCAAAATGCGATGAGTATGCCGCTTTGCACCAATCAATTGCAGTTTGGCGTGATGTATACGCCGATGATTCAGGCGGGCATCAATGTGAATATGTGTAACGAAGCGGGCGTGAACCGTGACGGCGGCGTGCTGGATTATTGCCGCCTCCATAACATTACGATCCAGCCGTGGTCGCCGATGCAGTTCGGCTTCTTCGGCGGTTGCTTTGTGGATAACGAAAAATTCCCCGCGGTGAACGAAACACTCAATCGCCTTGGCGAAAAATACGGTGTGAATGCGACGACCATGGCGATCGCATGGATCCTGCGTCATCCCGCGAAGATGCAGCCCGTCACCGGCACCACCAACTGCGAGCGCCTTGCCGCTTGTCTGAAAGCTGCTGACATTCGCATCACGCGTGAGGAATGGTATGAGATTTACCGCGCCGCGGGCAATGTGTTGCCGTAAGGTAACACGGTGATTTGAATAACGCAAAACATCCCTGACAACATGTCAGGGATGTTTTATTTACAGCATATTCAGCAAATCGCTCGGTTTGTGAATGATCGGCACACCCTCGCGGCAAGCGGGGCGGCGCGAATCGATAAATACCGCACGCATTCCTGCGCCCAAGGCGCCTTCGATATCGAATGCGGGATGATCGCCGACCATGATGCATTGCGCGGGAGACAGTCCCAGTCGCGCAGCGGCGCGATAAAACATTTCCGCATGCGGCTTTTTCACACCTTCTTCATCGGAGACGACCACCGTGTCGCATAAGGGACGCAACCCCGAAATATCCAGCTTGCGATGCTGCTGCACGAGCGGGCCGTTGGTGACGATGCCGATGCGATACCCCTTTTCGCGCAGGGCGGCAAGCGTGTCGCGCGCATCCGAAAACAGGCTGACATAGGTTGGGAATATCCGCTGGTATTCCCGGAACAGCGCTTCGGCGGGCAGCGGGTTTTCGATGCCGACGGCTTCGGGCATTTCGGTAAAAAACTTCAGATAATCGATATAGCCGCTGCAGTTGAGCGCGAACATCGTGTCGATCAGCTGCGCACGTTCTTCTTCGTCGGTGACATCGGGACGATAACGCAAAAGAAAATAGTTGGCATACTTTTTGAATGCTACGGGGCGATTTTGCAGGGTGTCATCAAAATCAAACAGTACCGCTTTGATGCCGTCCCTCGTGCGCATGGCGCGCGCGGTTTCGCGATCGCGGAAAATTTGCGCTTTGAGCGCATCGAGCGAATCAAACGTTTGCTCATCACGCAGGAAATGCGTCGGGATGACCTGCAATGTGCGCCCGTAAATATCCCCGTCGAAATCTTCGATCCAGGTTTCGCAGGTCGGCACCTCCGCGCCGACGGTGGGATGCACGCCGACATTGGAAACGCCGTAGTGGGTCTTGCCGTCAATCACCACGGTGGAGGCATAGACGCCTGCACGCGGGATGACGAATTGCTGCGGCAGCACTTGATTGGCGGTGGGGAAGCCGAGGGTGCGTCCGAGCTGATGCCCGCGCACGATCGGCAGATCAAACATAAACGGATGTCCTAAAAGGCGCGAAGCGGTGGCAACATCGCCCGCTTCGATTAAGCGGCGGATGCGTTGCGAACGGATAGGCTCGCCGCCGTCGCACAGTTCGCTGATCGCCACGACCTCAATGTCAAATGCGGCGCACAAGGCTTTGAGTTGCGCCACATCGCCTGCACCGTTTTTGCCGAAGCGAAAATCCTCGCCGACGCATACGCGCGCGGCGTTAAGCTGGCGATGCAGCACCTGCTCAACAAAATCAGCGGGTGACAGCTCGCGGTAGGCGGTGAAATCTGCCTTGAGCCATTCGTCGATGCCCAAAATTTCAAACAGCTGTTGCTTGCGCGACTTGGAGCAGAGCGCAAAGGCGTTCGGTTTTAAAGCGGCCGCTTGCTTGCCGAAGGTGAACACCGCGGCAGTTAACCCGTCGATGCCGATCGTGGCAGACAACACGCGGCGGTGTCCGAGATGCACGCCGTCGAATAACCCGAGCGCCACGGCGCGTTTTGCCGCAGGCAATGCAGCGGCGGGGGTTTGCAGATGATGGATTTGCATGGGCGTTCACCTCCTTTGGGGGAATTACAAAAAGGGAATTGTTAGCGGTGTATAAAGTCGCGGCGACATGTTGAACGATGCTCCGTCCGAGACCCGTTCGACTCGTCGCAGCGCGTCATACTGAGCGAAGCGCGCTACTGCGCGCGAAGTCGAATGTATCTCGCTTCGACTCGCTCAGGGCGACGCGGACGGAGCATAAACGGAACATGCTTGCCGCAGAGAAAGGCTCACAAAAACAATCGCGCGATGGCGAGTTCGTCGCCGTTGGGACGACCGAGTCCGATAAATGCGCCGTCGGGCGCATACACGCGGGTGATGCCGTCGATGGCTGTATGCAGGCGCTCAAGCGCTAAAGCACCGCCGTTTTTAAAGCGGTTTGCCTGTGGGGCAGTCACGGTGACGGCGGGGTAGCAGGACAGCACGCGGTCGACGGGTAAAATGAGGGCTTCCGCCTCGCCGTTTGCTGCCGCTTCGCGCAACGCATCGAGCGTGACGCAATCGTCAAGCGTAAAGCCTGCTGCGCTCGTGCGGCGCAGATCGCTCATCAGCGCGCCGCAGCCGAGAGCCTGACCCATATCGGCAGCGATCGAGCGCATATAGGTACCTTTCGAGCAGATACAGTCAAGCACGGCGGTGTCGCCTTCGAAAGAGAGAAGTTCCAGTCGGTGGATCGTCACGGGGCGCGCCTCGCGTTCGATCTCAATGCCGCGGCGCGCGAGCTCATACAGTCGCACACCGTCTTTTTTGAGCGCCGACATCATCGGCGGCACTTGCAAAATATCGCCGCGAAACGCTTCGAGCGCTGCTTCGACCGCAGCGCGATCGGGAAGAGGACACCCCGTTTCGCTGACATTGCCCCAGATATCCGCCGTGTCGCTGACCATGCCGAAACGCACGGTGACGGTGTAGCGTTTATCGTGAGAGGGCAGAAAGTCGAGCGCGCGGGTGGCGTTGCCGCAAAGCACGGGCAACACGCCCGTTGCCATGGGATCGAGGGTGCCGGCATGACCGGTTTTTTTGATCCCGAGCGCACGGCGCACGCAAGCGCACGCCACAAACGAGGTCATTTCGGCGGGTTTATCTATGCACAAGATGCCGTTCACGGGCGTTCCTCCTTTGCTGAAAATAGGGTGCGGCGACTCAGCGGATCTGACCGTCGCCGTAAACGATATATTTCACCGTTGTCAGCTCGCGCAGACCCATCGGGCCGCGCGCGTGCAATTTTTGGGTGGAGATACCGATCTCCGCGCCCATGCCGAACTCGCCGCCGTCGGTGAAACGGGTGGAGGCGTTGACATAAACCGCCGCGCTGTCCACCGTCGCGGTGAACTCCTCGGCAGCGGCGTGGCTGTCGGTCAGGATGCACTCGCTGTGACCTGTGCTGTAGCGTGCAATGTGCGCGGTGGCGTCGGCGAGCGAGTCGACCACTTTGACAGCGAGGATATAATCGCCGTATTCGGTTGCCCAATCCTCTTCGGTCGCAGGGACAGCGCCTTCACACAGCGGCAGCGCGCGTTCACAGCAACGCAGAGACACGCCCGCTTCTCTTAAGGCGGTAGCAAGCAGCGGCAGCGCTTTTTCGGCGATGTCTTTGTGCACCAGCAGCGTCTCGGCGGCATTACACACCGACGGGCGGGATGCTTTGGCGTTGACCACCACGGGCACGGCAGTTTGCAGATCGGCGGCGGCATCCACATAAATATGGCAGTTGCCGACGCCCGTTTGAATGACGGGGATGGTCGCATTTTCCACGACCGAGCGGATAAGTCCTGCGCCGCCGCGCGGGATCAGCACATCGATGTACGCGTTCAGGCGCATCATTTGGGCGGCGGTTTCGCGGTCGGTCAGCTCCAGCAGCTGCACCGCATCGGCGGGCAAGCCCGCATCGACAAGGCCGCCGCGAATCGCCGCAGCGACGGCGGTGTTGGAACGCAGCGCTTCTTTGCCGCCGCGCAGGATCACGGCGTTGCCCGACTTCAGACACAGCGCGGCTGCGTCGGAGGTGACATTCGGGCGCGCTTCATAAATAATGCCGATAACGCCCATCGGCACGCGCGTTTTTTGAATGCGAAGCCCGTTCGGGCGGCGATAGCCTTCGACGATCTCGCCGATCGGGTCGGGCAGATCCGCCACTTCGCGCACACCCTGTGCCATGCCGCGAATACGGTCGGCGGTAAGGCTCAAGCGGTCGATCAGCGATTCACGCATGCCGTTTTCGCGCGCAGCGGCGATATCGGCGGCGTTGGCTTCCAAAATGGCGTCGCATTCCGCTTCCAAGCGGGCAGCGATCGCCGACAGTGCCGCGTTTTTGGCGGCGGTATCTAAGGTGCGAAGAGTGGCAGCGGCGGTTTTCGCGCGCTCGCCCATAGTTGTCAAGATCATAATCACAGATCCTCTCTTAATGGCGTTAGTCGGCTTTATAAGCGCCTGCTTCGAAAATCGTGCCGCAGGGTTTACCTTCCATCACATCGTACAGGCGCTTGGGGTCGCTGCCGTTCATCACAATGGTGGGGATGCCCGCCGCTGTTGCGATTTGTGCGGCGTGCAGCTTGGTGATCATGCCGCCCGTGCCGCGCGAAGAACCGGCACCGCCCGCGAGCGTGAGCAACGCATCGTCGATCACTTCCACACGGTCGATGCGGGTGGCGGTGGGATCGGTGTGCGGGTCGGCGGTGTAAAGGCCGTCGATGTCGGTGAGCAACACAAGGCCGTCCGCCTTGGCGAGTTCGGCGACCATTGCCGAAAGCGTGTCGTTATCGCCGAATTCGATTTCTTCGGTGGAAACCGTGTCGTTTTCGTTGATGAT
>JAZURB010000214.1:0-2633 GCA_045605945.1 Acutalibacteraceae bacterium | reverse complement strand
AGCGGGGCCGCGCACCGTCAAAATGGGCTCGCCGGGGAAGATCGGTGTACCTTCGGGAATGGCCCATACATCGCAGCTGAAGCGGAAGGCGGAAAGATAGTCCAAAAACTCCTCGCTGAACAAGCGGCGATCGCGCAGATAGGCAATATCTTCGGCGGTAAACGCAAGATCATTCAAATAATCGATCACTTGCTGAACGCCCGCCATGATCGCAAAGCCACCGCCGTCGGGGACGCGACGGAAGAACATATCGAAATAGCAGATTTTATCGGCAAGTCCGTGTTCAAGATAGCCGTTTGCCATCGTGATTTCATAAAAATCCGTGAGCATCGTTAATCGGTTACGATCCATACTTTTCGAAACCTCCTTTGATGATTACGAGCGCTTTCCGCAATAGTGCAAGCGATATTCTTCCATGCAATGTTCGATCACTTTCAAGGCTACATCTCGTCCTTGTGCTTCGTGGACTTCGGTCTCCTTGTTATGCTCGAGTGTTTTATAGAACATGAAGAAATGTTCGATTTCCTTGGCGGTGTGCTTGGGAAGCTCACCGATATCTTTATAGCAAGAGAACGAGGGGTCGTGCAACGGCACCGCAATGATCTTTTCATCAACTGCCTCACCGTCCACCATGCGGATCACGCCGATAGGGAAGCATTGCACCAGTGTCATCGGCACAATGCTCTCTTGGCACAGCACCAACACGTCCAACGGATCACCGTCATCGGCATAGGTGCGGGGAATAAAGCCGTAGTTTGCGGGGTAGTGGGTGGCCGTGTACAACACGCGGTCAAGACGCAGCATACCGGTCTCTTTGTCGATCTCGTATTTATTTTTGCCGCCTTTGGGGATCTCAATGACGGCGGTAAAACTCTCGGGAGAGATTTTCGATTCGGAAATATCGTGCCAAATATTCATAAAAGGTCATCCTCTCAGGGTGATTTGTAGTTTTATTATAGTATTTATTTGTGAATTATTCAAGATAAAGTTGATAAAAAAGGAAAAATCCGATCAAGCACGGATGCTTGATCGGATCGGCATTCCACATATTATGCGTCGGCGCATTACACCGCACGGGTGACCTTGCCGGAACGCAGGCAACGGGTGCAGGCGTAAACCCTCTTCGGAGAACCGTTCACCACAGCCTTGACACGCTTGATGTTCGGCTTCCAAGCGCGGTTGGAACGTCTGTGCGAGTGAGACACTTTAATGCCGAATGTAACACTTTTACCGCAGAAATCACATTTTGCCATTGAATCTGCACCTCCTTTGAAAACTCACTAAAGAAAAGCAACAGTCGTATTGTAGCAGATAACTTCGCAAAATGCAAGTACTTTTTTTATTATTTTTGAGATATTGCAAAAATGTTGTTCTTCGGCAAAAAACTTTATAAAAAATATTGATGTGACCGCCTCTCGTCGGTTGACACCGTGTTAAAAAGAGTATATACTATAATTTGTATATTTATGTAAAAAGGAGGGCGTATATGCGCAATCGAATTGTCGCGGTCTTATTGATCGTCGGTCTGCTTTTTTCTTTCTCAGGCTGTTCGTTTGTCAATCTGGAAATGGATACGCAGCTGCGCGCTCCGCACGCTGCCGGCGAACAGGACGCAATCCAAACCGCCCTCGAGCAGCATATTTATGAGCAGAATGCCCAAAACGCCGAAGAGGCGGAAACGCAATCGCCTGTTCCGACATATGTGCTTAAGTATCCCAAAATGGGCGATTATCGTTCTGCTTTTGTTATGAAGGATATGGACGGCGACGGTATCGACGACGCGCTTGCGTTTTATGCGATGCAGCCCGAAGGTGCGAACACCCATATTGCGCTGCTGAGCAAACGCAGCGAAGGTTGGGTGTGCGTGGACGATATTGAAGGGCTTGCCACCGAGATCGAACGCATTAACTTCGGTGATCTTAACGGCGACGGCACCCCCGAGCTGTTTGCGGGCTTCAGCATGTTTAACACGCGTGACCGCCGTTTGATGCTGTATACTTGGTCGGAAGACCATTTTGTGGAGCGATACTCCGATACCTATACCAACATGGTCGTCGGCAGCATGGTGGATGAACATCAGGATGATTTGTTGCTGTTCCGCCTCAACGCTGCCGAGGAAAGCACCGTGGTGCGTCTGTTGACCATGGAGGACGATGTGGTGGTGGAAAAGGGCACCGCGTCGCTCGACGGGCATATTCAACAGTTCGGTCGCTATACGTTTGCCGAGCTTAACGATGGGTCACGCGCCTTGTACCAGGATTGTACGAAGGCATCCTTCACAACGATCACCGAACTGATCGTGTGGGACGGTGAGCATCTTGCTGCGCCGCTCTATGATCCCGCTGAAAATATCACGACGCATTCGGCGCGCGAATCGGCGTTGCCTTCGATGGACATCGATGAGGACGGTGAGATCGAATGGCCGCAATGCTTCCGTATGCCCGGCGATGAAACAACGGGGGCGGACAGCGTGGCGCTCTTACGCCGTGTGGTGGAGCGGGTGGCCGAGGAGGCCCCCACCTATACCTACGATGCCGAGAGCCGCACCCTGAGCTGGAACATCGGAACTCTGGAGGCGGACGATTATGTCAGCCTGAAGGTCGCCGTGGCCGCAGCCGCCTACGGCGGAGTGA
>JAZURB010000213.1:0-3012 GCA_045605945.1 Acutalibacteraceae bacterium | reverse complement strand
TCTGCCCGTGCTGGTTCGATTCCAGCCATCCCAGCCAATACAAAAAAGTGTCAAAACCCTTGATTTCATGCGGTTTTGGCGCTTTTTTGCTTTTTGCGGACGCGCGACCGAAACTGGCTCAAAATGGGTCAAAATTGGTCGGCGTAGGGGTACGGTTGGGGTACAAAAACATGGTATCAGTACGGCAACATATTACTACTCAAAAAAAGATCAAAAAACGCGATGGCTCTTATTCAAAAAGGTGTTTGAAGATGGGACATTTGTGAGTTTTAATCTTGTGTCACAAAATAAAAGAAGCTTATCGTTACAAGCGATAAGCATGGAAAGTGGAGATTATATAAAAAGGAAGTCTGCCGAATCGTCGTCGCTGCAAAATAGCCGCGACCATACGCCCAAAGCGGCCGTCGGTCAAACTTCCACCACTATTATACTCGATTTTTCCGAAAAAAGCAACGCTGAATTTCCCGTTCCCGATATTCTCTCGCCGCGTGAGCAGGCGCTTATGGAGGACAATCGCTATCTGCGCGAGATGGTGAAGCTGTAAGGCAAGGTCACGCGCGGCAATGTATTTCGCCGTTCTTCGGTGCCGAACTCGACCCCGAGCGGTTTGACGCGGAAATCACGCTCGAAAAGATGTAATTATAAAAACGGGTTATTGCATATTTTGCTATGCAATAACCCGTTTGCCTATTTATTGTTGACCCATGGTCAGAACCATGACGGCCTTTTGCGCGTGCAGGCGGTTTTCGGCTTCGTCGAAGATCTCGTCGGCGTGCGCCTCGAACACCTCGGCGGTGATCTCCTCGCCGCGATGCGCGGGCAGGCAGTGCTGCACCATGCAATCGGCCTTAGCGACCTTCATGAGTTCATCGTTGATCTGATAGCCCTTGAAGATCTCACGGCGTTCTTTCGCCTCGTCCTCTTGACCCATCGACGCCCACACATCGGTGAACAGGATGTCCGCATCCGCAGCAGCTTCCTTCACATCGGGCGTCATCAGGAACTTATCGCCGTACTCTGCGGCGAAATCGAGCACCTGCTTGTCGGGTTGGTGGCTGTCAGGGCAACCGATTGCCACGTTCATGCCGACCTTCAAACCGCCGACGATGAGCGAGTTTGCCATGTTGTTGCCGTCGCCGATGTAGCACATTTTCAAACCGTCGAGATACCCCTTATGCTCGCGCACGGTCATCAAATCGGCAAGGATCTGGCAAGGATGACAGAAATCGGTCAAACCGTTGATGATCGGGATCGAGCCGTAGGTTGCGAGATCCTCCACCTCTTTTTGCGCAAAGGTGCGGATCATGATACCGTCGAGGTAACGCGACAACACGCGCGCGGTGTCCTCGATCGGCTCGCCGCGACCGATCTGCAGATCGCGCGACGACAGGAACATACCCGTACCGCCCAGCTGATAGATACCCGTCTCAAACGACACACGGGTGCGGGTGGAGGATTTCTGGAAGATCATGCCCAGCGTCTTGCCTTCGAGGTGACGGTGAGCAATGCCGTGCTTCTGCTCATACTTGAGCTGATCGGCGGTGTTGAGAATTTCGAGGATCTCTTCGGTGGAAAGATCCAGCAGTTTCAGCAAATGTTTCATGTTAGAACGCCTCCAATGTATTTTCCAGTATGGTCAGACCCGTCTCCAGTTCCGCGTCGGAAATGGTCAGCGGGGGCAACAGTCGCAGTAAGGTTTTGGCTGTTAAAACCAGCAAGCCGTTTTCAAGACACTTGTTGACGACATCCTTCGCCGCCACGCCGTCCTCCAGCACGATGCCGAGCATCATGCCGCGTCCGCGCACCTCTTTGACATGCTTCATTGTCGCGAGACGCGCGCGAATGTGTTCGCCTTTTTCGCAAACAGCGTTCAAGAACGCCGCATCATTCACGCGGTCGAGCACATACGATGCCGCTGCGCACACGACGGGGTTGCCGCCGAAGGTCGAGCCGTGCATACCCGCGCTCATCACGTCTTTGAACGCGTCTGCACAAAGGCAAGCGCCGATCGGTAAACCGCCGCCGAGACCTTTTGCCAGTGTCACCACATCGGGCTTCACATCGGCATGCTCCACGCTGAGCAGCTTACCCGTGCGACCGATGCCGGTTTGCACCTCGTCGATGATCATGACCCAGTCGCGCTCGTCGCACAGCGCACGCACCGCTTGGATATACGCAATATCCAACGGCATTACGCCGCCTTCGCCTTGCACACATTCCATCATCACCGCGCACACCGTACCGTCGTCCAGCGCCTTGAGTGCTTCAAGATCGTTCGCGGGCGCGTAGCAGAAATCCCCCGTAAACGGGAAGAAGTAGTTGTGGAATACATCCTGGCCCGTGGCGGCAAGCGTTGTCACCGTGCGTCCGTGAAAGCTGTTTTGCAGCGTGATCACCGTCGCGCGACCCGTGTCGTATTTGTCAAAACTGTATTTTCTCGCGAGCTTGATCGCGCATTCGTTCGCTTCCGCGCCCGAGTTGCCGAAAAACACGCGCGCCATACCGGTGGCGTCGCACAGCTTTTTCGCGCAGGCGATCTGCGCAGGATTGTAGTAGAGGTTGGAGAAATGCTGCGCGGTTTGCAGCTGCGCCGTCACCGCGGCGATATAGCCTTCGTCGCAGTAGCCCAGCGAGGTTACGCCGATACCGCTGCCGAAATCAATATAGGTTTTGCCGTCGACATCCGCGGCGGTCGCGCCCTTGCCGCTTTCCAGCGCCACAGGGAAACGACCGTAGGTCGGCATCAACGCTTCGTCGTGCGTTTGTTTGATGGAATCAAAAGACATAATATAAGCCCTTCTTTACAGGAACATCGTGCCGATGCCTTCGTGCGTCAGCATTTCGATGAGAATGGAATGGGGGATGCGACCGTCGATGATATGCGTGCGGCGCACACCGCGGCGCACTGCTTCCACACAGCATTCGATCTTCGGAATCATGCCGCCCGAAAGCACGCCTTCTTTTTTCAGACGCGGCACCTCGCTGACCTGCACGGTGGAGATCAGGCTGTCG
>JAZURB010000212.1:0-7459 GCA_045605945.1 Acutalibacteraceae bacterium | reverse complement strand
GTTTCAAACTGACCGTATTCAATCGCTTCGTGCAGCGCACGACCGGGATCGTTCGTGTGCACATGCACCTTGATGATCTCTTCATCGTCAACCACAACAACGCAGTCGCCGATCGATTCGAGGAACGCACGCAGCTTAAGCGGATCGGTCTCAATCGTCTTATCGCGCTGCACGATAAACTCGGTGCAGTACGCAAACTTGATATCGGCATCCGCCACCGCGGCAGCACTTTGCTTCTTCGCGGGAGCGTTCACAGGTGCATCGCCCGTAACGATTTCGCCGCCGGCAAACACATCCTTCATCGCCTCGATGATGACAAGGAAACCCTTGCCGCCCGCATCCACAACGCCCGCTTTTTTCAGCTGCGGGAGCAACTCGGGGGTGCGCTCAAGCGATGCTGCCGCCTCGGCGCAAATAACATTCCACACCGAAAGCGCATCGTCATTGTCTTCGGAAGCTACTTTGCCCGCTTCGGCGGCCTCGCGCGCCACGGTCAAAATCGTGCCTTCGGTGGGCTTCATGACAGCTTTGTACGCCGCCTCGACACCGTAACCCAGCGCGATCGCGAGATCCGCACCGCTGGCTTCATCCTTGCCCTTGAGGCCCTTGGAAAAGCCACGGAACAGCAGCGACAGGATAACGCCCGAGTTACCGCGCGCACCGCGCAGCAACGCCGAGGATGCCGTATCCGCCACTTCACTGACGGTGGGATTTTGCAAGCGCGCAAGCTCGCGCGCCGCAGCGCCGATCGTCATGGACATATTGGTACCCGTATCGCCGTCCGGCACGGGGAAAACATTCAGCTCATCCACCGCTTGCTTGACATTGGCAAGGCTGTTCGCAGCAGAGATCATTGCATTCTTTAAGAGAATACCTTGAATCACAGTTTCACACACTCCTTACATAACGCCGTCTCAGGCTTTCATGCCGTCAACATACACGTTGACGCGCTTCACTTCCAATCCGGTGGCAGATTCCACCGTGTAGCGAACTTTGTTGACGATGCTCTTCGTGATCGCCGAGATGTTCATGCCGTAGACTACCGTAATATGCAGATCAATGATGAGGCGCTTGTTTTCTGCGCGCACGCGCACGCCCTCATCCATATGCGTCTCTTTTGAGAAGATGCGGCGAATGCCTTGTTTCGCGTTGGCTTTGCACATGCCAACGACACCAAAGCAGGAGGATACCGCGTTGCCGATCAGGTTAGCAAAATAGCCTTGCGAGATTTCAATCGTTCCCAGATGATTTTCCAAACGGATCATATTCAACACGCCTTTCGTCGAAAATTCGATGATATATTCGCCGCTGTCATGCCGTTTTTTTCAAAAGGCACAACATAAGTCATCTTATTATACCGCAATCTTGTTGAATAATCAAGAGAAACTTTCTTGCGGAGCGTAGAAACCCATGATATAATAGGGGTAGAATATAACTATTTTTACCAAAAGGAGGTGCACCTATGCAGGAGAACTTGTATCGCCCTATTCAATTTCTAAAAGGCGTCGGTGAAAAACGCGCCGCTTTGTTTGCGCGCCTCGGCGTGCACACGGTAGCGGATCTGCTGGCGTTATACCCGCGGCAATACGAAGATTGGTCGCAGGTTTGCCTCATTGCCGACGCGCCGCACGACGAAAAATGCTGCATCCGCGCGACAGCGGTGGGTGCGCCTGTCGAGCACCGCATCCGCAAGGGACTCGTGCTGTATAAATTCACCGTCACCGACGGGCTCAACGGGCTGCATGTGACGCTGTTCAATAATAAATATGCCGCTGCGGCGGTGAAGGCGGGTAAGGATTATCTGCTGTTCGGCACGGTGGAGAATACATATCACCGCTTTGAGATGAGTTCGCCGATGATCGCAGCCGCCGAGGGCGGCGAGCGCATTCGTCCCATTTATCCGCAAACGGCAGGGCTTAACTCCGCTACGATCGAGAAAACGGTGCAAAATGCGCTGACGCTTGTCGGCGAAGGCTGCGCCGAAGAATATCTCTCCCCCGCTATGATGCAGCGTCACGGACTCATCTCCCGTTGTGAGGCAATTCGCCACATCCATTTCCCGCCGAACCATGAAGCACTCGCCGCCGCCAGACGACGACTGGTGTTTGAAGAGTTGCTGGTGTTGCAGCTCGGTTTGCTGCGACTGAAAGGACATGTGCGCCGCAGCACCGCTGTACGCATCACGCACGATGAGAGTGATGCCTTTTGTCGGTTGTTGCCCTTTACCCTGACGGGAGCGCAACGCCGTGCTATAGCGGATGCTGTCCGCGATATGCAAAGCGACCGCCCGATGAACCGCTTGGTGCAGGGCGATGTCGGCAGCGGCAAGACTGCCGTTGCGGCGGGCGTTGCTTACACGCTCATTCAAAACGGCTGGCAGGCCGCGATGATGGCGCCGACCGAAATTTTGGCGCGCCAGCATCACCAATCGCTCACGGCACTGCTGGAGCCTGCGGGCATTAAAGTCGGATTGCTTGTGGGCAGCATGGGCGCCGCTGAAAAGCGCGCGGTGCTGGAAGGACTTGCGGACGGATCGATCCCGTTCGCTGTCGGCACGCACGCGCTCATTTCCGATAAAGTGGCATTTCACGCGCTCGGACTCGTTATTACCGACGAGCAGCACCGTTTCGGTGTGGCGCAACGCGCTAAGCTGTGCGCCAAGGGCACCGATCCGCACCGTCTGGTTATGTCGGCAACCCCTATCCCCCGCACGCTGGCGCTGATGATCTACGGTGATCTGGATGTGTCGATCCTTGATGAGCTGCCGCCCGGACGCCAACCGATCGCGACCTTCGCCGTCGGGACGGATAAGCGCGAACGGGCGCTGAAATATGTGGATAAATTCCTGACCGAGGGGCGGCAGGGATACATTGTTTGTCCGCTGATCGCCGAGGATGAGGAAGAACCGCAAAACGAGTTGGTCGCTGCGGAGGAATATTATCAAAAGCTGCTGCAAACACCGCTCGGGCGCTATCGCATCGGGCTGTTGCACGGTAAGATGAAGGGTGCGCAAAAGGACGAGGTCATGGCGGCGTTTGCGGCACATGAACTGGACTTGCTTGTCTCTACCACGGTAATCGAAGTCGGTGTCGATGTGCCCAACGCGGTGATCATGGTGTTGGAAAACGCCGAACGCTTCGGCTTGGCGCAGATGCATCAGCTGCGCGGACGCGTCGGGCGCGGCAAGCACGCCTCTACCTGTATTCTTATTTCCGATGCGCACACGCCCGAGACCAAACAGCGCCTCAAGATCATGTGCGAAACCAACGACGGCTTTCGCATTGCGGAAGAGGATCTCAAGCTGCGCGGACCGGGCGATTTCTTCGGCAACCGCCAGCACGGTCTGCCGCTGTTGACCATTGCCGATTTAAAAGGCGATTTAACGGTGCTGCAAGAAGCGCAAAACGAGGCGGTCGCCATCATCGGTCGCGACCCCACCCTGCAAGCCGAGGAGCATCGCGCACTGCGCGCGGCTGTGGCACGATTGTTTGCCGAAGTCGGCGAAAACGGTTTGAATTGATACAGGAGGAATCGTTTTATGAAAGTTTTGATTTGGGTCGTTACCATGCTGACCGTAGGAACCGTTGCGACGATCTTGGAAATCGTCGGTTATAGAATCGGCCCCTTTGGAATGATTGGTTTTGTTATGGCGGGTGTAGGTATAGCAAGCGGCTTGTGCCGTGCTTGGGATTACCGTGGAATGCGCTCGGAAATCAATATTGCGCAAGACGACGAAGAAATCGACAAGCCTACGTGGGAATGCTCCAAATGCCACACGAAAAACCCTACCGCTGCACGCTGCTGCAAGGAATGCGGAAAGTATAAATAAGAACCCGCGCCATACTTCGGCTTTGCCACGGCGCGGATGTATCCGCTTTGTTTTGCATCGGAAGAAGCCTGTCTCTCCCTCAGTCACGACTTCGTCGTGCCAGCTCCCTCGTCAGAGGGAGCCAAGACGCACGCCGCAGGGGTTGCACAAAACAAAAAACTCGTCATCCGCAGATGACGAGTTTTTTTACACTATTCTTTTATGCCGTTCTCGTTTTCGAACGCTTCTCGGAAGCAACCTCACCGCTGTCCGACACGCCCTCGGCGCGCAACACATACAGCACCGTACGCCACACGATTTTGATATCCATGGCAAGCGTCGCATGACGCGCATAATACCCATCCAAAAATGCTTTTTGCGCGATCGGCAATTCGTCGCGTCCGCGCACCTGCGCAAAGCCCGTAATACCCGGGCGCACTTCATGCGCACCGTGCAGATCACGCATTTGAAGCAGCTCTTCCTCGGTCAGCACCACAGGGCGCGGGCCGATAAAGCTCATATCGCCCTTGAGAACATTCCACAGCTGCGGCAGCTCATCGAGGCTGAACTTGCGCAGGAAATGCCCGATCGGCGAAATAAAGCTGTTGGCATCCTTGAGATCATAAGTCGCCACATTTTCGGGGGCGCTCTTGCTCATGGTGCGGAATTTGATCATTTTAAACGGTTTGCCGCCGCGACCCATACGGGTTTGGACAAAAAACGGCGAGCCTTCCGAATCGTATGCCGCAACGGCGGTCAAAATCAGCAGCGGCACAAACAGCACCACCAAACCGATAAAGGATACGATGATATCCACAAAGCGTTTGAAAATAAGAAAACTCAAGCGGGGCGTTTTCGTCGCCGCCGTGCGCGCGTGAATCGACACGATATCATGCATGGAAAACACCCTCCTTTCTCATTTGCAACAAGGTGTTTATCAATGTGCCTTTTTCGTTTAACAACAAAAAATTAGCGTTTTTCTAAATCCGTACGCATTATACTCCCCTTTTAGGTTTTTTGCAAGTGTAATTTATATTTGTTTACATTGTTCGGGGTTTTTTTCAATTCTTATCAAATTAGTGCGTATAGAATTGTGCATTACGCCGACGATGGTTACAATTTTGTTTCTTTTTCTCCCCTGCCTTCTCTCCGAATTTCGACAAGCTTCGCGCGAAATCCCTTGTAATTTTTGCGCAAATAGCGTATACTATATATACCTATTTTAAGCTGTCGTCGAAGGAGGCGAAAAGCGCGTGTATTCTTCCATAAAGCGGATGCTGGATATCGTCTTTTCGGCACTCCTTCTTCTGGTATTGTCGCCGTTGCTCGGCGGTATTATACTGGTACTTACTGTGACAACCAAAGGCAAACCGATTTTCCGCCAACAACGCGCGGGCAAATTTTCCAAGCCGTTTTACATCTACAAATTCCGCACAATGCAGGTCGATGCACCGCCGCATATGCCGACCATGGAGTTCGGCGATGCCAATCGTTACATTACCAAATTCGGGCATTTTTTGCGCAACACCAGTTTTGATGAGCTGCCGCAGCTGTGGAATGTTCTCAAGGGCGATATGAGCTTTATCGGCCCGCGTCCCGTGATTTTGGCGGAGGCAACGCTGCTGCGCGAGCGCCAAAAACGCGGTGCGGATACGGTGCTGCCGGGATTGTCGGGCATCGCCCAGCTGCACGGACGCGATAAGCTGGATCTGGAACACAAGGCGCGCTACGATGCCTATTATGCTGCGCATGTATCGTTTTTCTTAGACACGCAGCTTGTACTGCTCACGATCAAGCGCGTCATCACTCGCCACGATATCCAAGACGGCGGAGAAACGTAACATCCGCGTCATACCGAACGAAGTGCGTTTACGCGCGAAGTCAAATGTATCTCGCTGTGGAAACGCGGACAATCCTCGGCTTCCCCTCGAGGGGAAGGCCGGGTGGTTACCGCGAGTTCGACTCACGCAAGACGACACAAAAGAAAGGAGCATCGCTATGCAACTTCTCTACTGGTTAGAATCCATCCGCAATCCCGTGCTGGATGCGTTTTTCTCCGTTATCACCCACGGCGGCGAAGAGATTTTGTTCATGGTCGTTGCCATGACCGTGATGTGGTGCGTGGACAAATACCAAGGCTATTACATCTTAGTCACAGGGCTTCTCGGCACGCAGATCAATCAACTGCTGAAGGTTACCTTCCGCATTGACCGTCCGTGGGTAAAAGACCCGCAGTTTACGATCGTTGAATCCGCCCGTGCTGAAGCAACGGGGTATTCCTTCCCCAGCGGGCATACACAATGCGCTGTCGGCACCTACGGTGCACTCGCACGCGCCAACAAGCACCGTTGGCTGCGCGTGATCTGTGTGGTGCTTTGTGTGCTCGTGCCGCTCTCGCGGCTATATCTCGGCGTACATACGCCGCTGGATGTCGGTGTATCCATCGGCATCGCGCTGTTGTTGGTGTGCGGGCTCTATCCGCTGATGATGTGGTTAAAAACCAAAAAGCATGGTTTTCGCGTGTTCATCGCCGCTCTTCTCGCACTCTCGCTCGCGCAAGCGATCTATATGTCCGTCACACTCGGCGGTGCCGCCGAAGAAGAGCTGCAAAACGGACTCAAAACTGCCTATAAAATGCTCGGCTCGATCGCAGGCTTCTGGGTGGCGTATGAGTTGGATGCGCGCTTCATCCGCTTCGACACCAAAGCCGTGTGGTGGGCGCAAATCCTCAAAGTGGTGCTCGGGCTCGGCTTGACACTCGGCGTCAAGGAGCTGGCATACGCAGCATTTTCGTGGATCCCGAGCGAGCCGCTCAGCCGTTGCTTTGCGTATTTTGTACTCGTCATCTTTGCGGGGGCTGTGTGGCCTCTCACCTTCCGCCTGTTCGCCAAATGGGGACAACCCAAAAAAACATGATAAAAAGGACGCCTTTACAGGCGTCCTTTTTTTGTGCATATACAGGCGCACTTTTTCATAGAAAACACACATGCTTTCCTTCCATCAATTCCACTCATCAACCGCCGCATTTCCGCGAGGGGATTGATGATCTTTGATCGAATGATAAAAATGCACGGTAGCCGTTCTTTGATAAGGGACAGACCAAATGCCGACAATTCCACTCGTTAACACCGAGAGAATGCCCCAGCCGATAAAAGAAAGGTGCAGCATAAACAACTGCCGCTTATGCCCTTTCATGATTCTTGCCGATTCGCGTCGCACCGCGCGAATGCCCATGTCGGGATTTTCCGCTAAGATAAGCTCACACATGCTGTAGGCGTAGGCTTTGATGAGACCGGGAATAATAAGCAACAGCATCCACAAAGCCACCAACAGGTTGGTGGTGATATACAACCCAATCACCTTGCCGTAGCGACGAAATCCGCAGAACAGCGTATGCATATTCACGGGTTTTGCCGCAACCAATCGCAACACAATAACACCCATACCGAAACTAATGGCCGACCAGATAAATAAGGAAGTCAGCGGTTTGAGCATGGAAAACAGATCGCTTTGCGATTTTGTCAATACATCCAGATAGCGCAAAACAATATGCACGCGATTCGGAATGCTTAACACAAAGGAAATCAACGCAGCCACCAAAAACATCGGCCAGATTTCCTGCCATCGGGATTTTACAAGCGCCTTTCCCGC
>JAZURB010000211.1:0-8207 GCA_045605945.1 Acutalibacteraceae bacterium | reverse complement strand
GTACGTGCTTCTGCTGACGGGCAACGCCAAGGCACGTCCCGAAAGTATCAAGCCTGCCCTTGCCAAGCTGATCGGCGGGTTGGATATTAAAGAATGATATATAAAAGTAAAAGGCTCGGAAGTTCACGTACTTCCGAGCCTTTAGAGATGTGTATGTTATTTAAGCAATGCACTACACGGATTGATTCAGCCACCGTAATGTGTGCCTTACGGCACGATAGCACTTCACGCAGAGCAAAGCCTTGCACCTCATCAAAAAGCTCCGTCAAAATGTATTCGAACGACCTAAACAAAAATAGCGCCCAATCCTCAAACGGATCTGGGTGCTATTTCTCTTTTCTGCCTATAAAATAATCTGCTGATACTTTATAAAAATCACACAATTTTATTAAATCCTCAATCTTCAGTTCTGCACGACCGGTTTCAATGTGGTTATATCCTTGCTGAGATTTGTTTATTATTTTAGCAACCTGCGATTGAGTCAAATCGTTATCTTCCCTTAACCCTCTCATTCTTTCTCTGTAATTCACAATATCCTCACCTCACCAAATCCATATTACCAGACTCACAAATTGAGTATTGACAAATACTCAAAGATTGAGTATAATGTGTTAAAAATATATGGAGGGATACTTATGTCGAGATGTCCATACTTAGAGTATGAATCAAGAGGTGCTCTTTTTTCGCAAGGTGATTATTATTGCGATTTGTGTAAAAAAACATTGTCCCAATCTGAAGTAAATAACAAATGCAAAACCGATTATGGAGATGATTATCAAAATTGTCCTGTATACAAGAATAGATAAAGGGGATTACAAAATGGGACTGTTTTCACTCAAGAAAAAAACATATGCCACAACAACTACTACAGTATCCGAACAGGATGCTGTTCTTGACCATATTTTAAAAGTATTTTTTGATTTCAAAGGCAATTATACAGATAAGATTGTTTCAATAGGTATTTATCCTTCAAAAAAAGTTTCTGGATATGTGGCTTTCGACATTATAATTGTTCTAAATGGAAAAGTTAATCATCTGCAATCAAAAGAAACAAGTGAGATGTTAGAATTTTTCGAAATTGTCGATGACGATGGCTCTTTTCAAACATTAGAATGCACACGCAACACATTTGAAGATGCAAACAATTCTACATATGTTGATAAAAAGCTCAAAGCATATGTTAAGCATTTTATGCAGGAAAATCCAAGTGTAAATTTTGATTTAAGCAAAACGGGTGCCCAGATTAGGTTTTGGTGAACCAATAATACCTGTAAGCACCAATTTGAGGTTAACATCTAAACAGTTTATAATAGCCAGCAAAAAGGCCTTGTCGAAAGAAAATAAGCAAAAACAGATAAGGAGAAATACTCTATGTTTGGTTTTAGTAAAAAGGTTGATACTCAAGCGTTAGATATGATGCAATTTGCTTTGAATTTGACTAATAAGTTAAAACAAGAAGATGAAGGAAACTTTGTTTGTTTCAACATCTTCGGTATGGACAACAACGAAGTGGTTCCTTTTAAACGAGCAACTGAAATATTCTTAAAGATATCATATTGTGGCAGTTCTGTGGTTTCAACATGGCGTTACGATGATTACAAACCATACGCTGAATATAAAAGTTTTTTCAAAATGTTTGAAGAACAAAACGGCGATCACTCTTTTTGTGCAAAAATCAATTTACGTAATTCAGATGCAGTCACATTGCTAAACACTGCATTAACGAAAACTGGCTTTACACCAAAAACAGATAAAAATAGCAAATCGTTATATTTCAATTTACTGTAAAACTCATTTGGCATTATAATGGTTTATAAAAGCAAACAAAAAGACCGGTTCATATGGGCCGGTCTTTTTGT
This sequence comes from Acutalibacteraceae bacterium, assembly GCA_045605945.1. Lineage (GTDB taxonomy): Bacteria > Bacillota > Clostridia > Oscillospirales > Acutalibacteraceae > RGIG1959. Next base: position 6,348 of record JAZURB010000211.1, on the reverse strand, counting down.
TTGCTTTTAGGGCGTGACGCGGTTCTTGCGGGACGACGTGGGCATCGTCCCCTACGAAACCTCTCTCTGCACTGCAAGGCACAATATTCCGAACATCTCCGTCAAAATGTATTCGAACGACCGCAATAAGATATACCTTGTTTGATTTACGGTTTTATGCTATACTTGGGAAAAAGGCGGTGGGAATATGACAAAGCGCGCACGCATCCTATACGCGATTGCCTTCGGTGTTCTTCTTTTAACGGAGATCGCGATCGCTTTATTCGTTCATGACGATTTTATCCGCCCCTATTTCGGGGATGTGCTGGTAACCATACTGATTTGCTGTTTATGCAGCGCGGTGATTCCCAAAAGAATCCGCGGTTTGGCGATCTATGTTTTTATTTTTGCAACGCTTGTCGAGATCGCGCAATATTTTAACATCGTGAAATGGTTGGGGCTTGAAAATAACGCCCTGCTCTCCACCATCATCGGTACTTCCTTTTCCATGCTCGACATACTTTGCTACGGTGTCGGTTGTCTGGCTTTTTGGGCTGTCGAAAAGGGAGCCATTGCCGTTTCGCACGCGAAAAAACCACCACGCCGCTAAACGCGACAACGTATTACGGACGATTCGCTCTCATCCTCCTCGCATACAATGCGGGGAGGATTTTTTTTGGAGACCGCCACCGCTTCCTAACAAGCTCGTCGCGAGTTTTTGATACTTTGCGTTCTGTGCATTGAAAAGCAATGTAAGATATGGTATACTGAGAATATACATGATGTTGGGAGAGGATTCACGAATGACTTTTGATTTTAATGCTCTTTCAAAAGAGTTTAAAACATTTTATGATGCCTTTTCTCCCCAAACCTACGGCGCTTCCATGGGACGCGCGGCAGAACAGCTTGCTTATGAGGTCGATAATTTCTCCGATGATGAGAAAGCGTTGATCAACGCATGGTTTCTCGAACTTTTCCGGGAAGAAAACGACTATTACGGTACCCCTTATCTTTGGGTTGTTGAAAAGCTAAACGATGCGCGGTTTATCCCCTTGATAAAAAATTATTATAAACGGTTGAAAAAACGACACAGAAAAATCGTTGTAACAACCATAGACGGTATCACCATTAAGGCGCGTTCCGATTTTACGCGCGACTTGGTTTTGTGCAAAAAAGTTATAAAAGCGCTGAAATCCCAAAAATAAACCACATCGATTTTACATTGGAGGCATGAGTGCGTATGACAAAGCAAGCTCTCTCTTTGATCCTGGCGATCGTGCTGCTCTTTATCGGCATGATCGCTGTATTGGGTGTTCCCACGGCTGCGGAAATCGTTGTCGGTGATTTGGACGGTAACGGCGCTCTTTCCATGCGGGACGCTTTGCAACTTTATCGCATCGGCAGCGGGGGTGTTGTGCTGAGCGACGCACAAAAAACAGCCGCCGATATGAACGGTGACGGCACGGTCACTATGCGCGACGCCTTGAAGCTCTATCAACACGTCAGCACCATATCGACAGAGACGACACAAACCACAACCGTCACAACCACCACAACAAAAACCACCTTTGTGAAAAAAACCACAACCACCGCCACAAAGACCACCACCACACGCCCGTCTACATTGCACATCGACGGCGTATCGGTTGATGCGGTGATTTTGTACTTTAACGAGGTTTGTCTCGATGCGGAGTTCGTCAACAGCGGCAATCCCACCGTTTTGCAAAAATGGACCTCGCCGATCTATTACACGGTATACGGCTCCCCCACCAAGACCGATCTGAACAAACTCAGCACCTTTGCCGCATGGCTCAACACCATCGACGGCTTCCCCGGCATGCAGCAAGCAACCGCCGCAAGCGGGTGTAATATGCGCATTCATTTCGGCGATCACAATGCCATGATCCAAACCATGGGAAGCAATTTTGCCGGCATGGACGGTGCGGTTACCTTTTGGTACAACGGTGCCAATCAGATTTATGATGCGACGATTTTCTATCGCACGGATATCGCGCAAAACACGCGCAACTCGGTTATTCTCGAAGAAATCTACAATGGGCTTGGGCCGATTCAAGACACCTCGCTACGCAAAGACAGCATTATTTATGCGGGGTTTTCCACGCCGCAAGCGTTGACGGAGGTTGACGAATTGATCCTGCGCCTGCTGTATGACCCGCGTTTGAAATGCGGCATGGATGCCGCGCAATGTGAGCAGATCATCCGTAAGATATATTATTGATAACGAAAACAAGGAGTCGATTGCCATGGCGTTTAAAAAGTCGATGCTTTGGGGTACTGCCACCGCTTCGTATCAAATCGAAGGCGGTTGGAACGAGGACGGCAAGGGCGAAAGTATCTGGGATGTGTTTTGTCATGAGCCAAACCGCATCGCCGAGGGTCACACAGGCGATGTTGCCTGCGATCACTATCATCGTTTTAAAGAAGATGTCGCGATCATGAAGCAAATGCATGTGCAGGCGTATCGCTTTTCGCTGAGCTGGTCGCGCCTTTTTCCCGACGGCACGGGCGCGCTGAATGAAGCGGGTGTGGCGTTTTACAACGCGCTGATCGACGAGCTTCTTGCAAACGGTATCACGCCGTTTATCACGCTGTATCACTGGGATCTCCCCTATGCGTTGCATAAAAAAGGCGGCTGGCTCAACGAGGACAGCATCGCTTGGTTTGCGCAATATGCGGCAGCAGCGGTGAAGCTGTTCGGCGATCGCGTGACGAATTTCATCACCTTTAACGAGCCGCAGGTGTTTGTGGGGCACGGTTATTTATCGATTGCGCATGCGCCGGGTACGATCGTGCCATTCAAGGATGTGTTCCAAATTTGCCACAATGTGTTGCGTGCTCACGGTGCGGCCGTGAAAGCGATGCGTAAAGCAGCACCGCAGCCGATCCGCATCGGCTATGCGCCGACCTGTTCGGGCAATTACCCCGCCGAGGAAACGCCCGAAAATATCGAAGCGGTGCGAAAGGCGATGTTTGCCTGTTCCCCGCTCGACCGCGGCGTGATGTGGAACGTGGCGTGGTGGAGCGATCCCGTCATTTTCGGCAAATATCCCGAGGACGGACTCGCGATGTACAAGGACTATCTGCCGAAAATCACCGATGAGGATATGGAACTGATTTCCCAGCCGATCGATTTTTACGGGCAGAACATTTATAACGGACACGAATTCGCTGTTGATGAAAGCGGCAATGCCGTCGAAGTTCCGCGCCCTGTGGGTCACGGCAGAACGGCAATCGGCTGGCCGATCACGCCGCAAAGCCTACGCTGGGGTCCGCGCTTTTTATATGAGCGTTACAAGTTACCGATCATCATCACCGAAAACGGCATGTCGGCGCACGATGTGATATCGCCTGACGGCAAGGTGCATGACCCCAACCGTATTGCGTTTTTGGAAGCGTATCTGAACGAACTGGAAAAGGCGACCGCCGACGGCGTGGAGATCGACGGCTATTTTTTGTGGTCGCTTATGGATAATTTCGAGTGGGCTTGCGGCTATACCGAGCGATTCGGACTGGTGTATGTTGACTATCAAACGCTCGAGCGTACCCCGAAGGATTCCGCTGATTGGTACAAGCAGTGGATCGATGACCACACCTAAACGAGGAGGCATATCGTATGCCGAAAATCAACTATCAACTGAAAATGGACGAGCAGATCGCGCGTCTGCCCAAAGACGGTGCCAAACCGCGCTTGCTGCTGCATGCCTGTTGCGCGCCGTGCTCGAGCGCGGTGCTGGAGGTGCTGCGCGCCCATTTTGATATCACGATGTTTTTCTATAACCCGAACATCTATCCCGAAAGCGAGTTTGTGTATCGCCTCGAGGAACTTAAAAGGCTGCTGCCTGCGCTCGGTCTGGATGCCGTGGAAACGGTCGCGCCGCCGTATGTGTATGCGGAATTTGAGGCGATTGCCGAAGGGCTTGAGGATGCGCCCGAGGGTGGCGCGCGATGCAAAAAGTGCTATCGTTTGCGCCAGGAGGCGGCCGCCAAATACGCCGCTGAAAACGGGTTCGATTTTGTGACGACAACGCTTTCGATCAGTCCGCACAAAAACGCCGCGTGGCTCAACGAGATCGGCGAAGAATCGGCGGGCATCTACGGTGTCCCCTATTTATACGGTGATTTCAAAAAGCGCGACGGTTATAAGCGCTCGCTGGAGCTTTCACGCGAATTCAATCTTTATCGCCAAGACTATTGCGGCTGCGTATATTCGAAGCGGCAGCGTGAGGAGGAGAAACGATGACCTATATTTTCGATTTCGGCAATGTGCTCACCCGCTTTTCCCCTGACGAGCTGGCAGCAGCGGTGACAAGCGATGCCGCCGTTACCGAAGCGGTGCGGGATGTTGTGTTTGATCGCGCATACTGGGATAAGCTCGACGCGGGGACGATGACCGATGAGGAAGCAAAAGCGGCGATTTGTGCGCGTTTGCCGCAGGAGCTGCATGGTGTTGCCTGCGATATTTTCGACCGCTGGATCGTCAATCTGCCGCCGATCGACGGCATGGTCGAGTTGGTGCGCGAACTGAAGGAAAACGGCAATCGCCTCTATCTCCTATCGAACATCAGCGCACGCTTTGCCGCCACCTACGGTGAAAACCCCTGGATCGGCGACTTGTTTGCACTGTTTGACGGGTTGGTATTCTCCGCCGCCGTCGGCATGACGAAGCCCGACCGCGCCATTTTCGATCATCTATTGACCACCTATGACCTTGACGCTGCTGACTGCGTATTTATTGATGACAGCGCCGTGAACTTGGCGGGTGCGGAGCAAGCGGGCATTCGCGGCGTGTTGTTTGACGGCGATGCCGCCGCGCTGCGGAAGGCATTGGGACTTGGCAAAACCGCGGTGGCGGAAGTGGATAAAAATCTTGCCGTTCGCGCAGCAGATACTGCGGACACGGTGTTTTACAATGTGCAAGAGCCGCCGTTTCGCGTGTACGGTTTGCTGCACGAAAGCGGCAAATATCGCCGCATGCCCGAAGCGGTCGCGGCAGCGGTGAGCCCCGATGTGCATTTTTTGCACACCAACTGCGCGGGCGGACGCGTGCGGTTTTGCACCGACAGCGCCTTTATCACCATTCGCGCGGCGATGAGCTTTATCGGCAAGATGCCGCATTTCACGCTTGCGGGATCAGCAGGGTTTGATCTCTTTTGCAACGGCGATTTTGCAGGCACCTTTATGCCGCCGTTTACGATCGAAAACGGCTATGAAAGCCGCATCGATATCGGCAGCGGCGGGATGCGCGAATTCACGATCCATTTCCCGCTTTACAGCAATGTGGATACGCTGGAGATCGGTCTTGCGCCCGATGCAACGGTGATGCCCGCAGCGGCATATCGTTTTGACAAACCGATTGTCTATTACGGCAGTTCGATCACGCAGGGTGCTTGCGCCTCGCGTCCGTCGAACGCATACACCAACCGCATCACCCGCATGTGCAATGCGGATCATATCAATCTCGGATTTTCGGGCAGCGCGCGTGCAGAGGATGTGATGATCGACTACCTCGCGTCGCTTCCGATGCAGGTGTTCGTGTGCGATTATGATCACAATGCGCCCGACACGGCACACCTTGAAAACACACACGCCAAGCTGTACAAAGCGGTGCGTGCAGCACAGCCGACACTGCCGATCGTGTTCGTCACGGCACCGACCGATCCGCGCTTTTTCGCGGATATTGATGCGCGATGCGAGATCATTCGCCGCACCTATACCGAAGCGCTTGCAAGCGGCGACAACCGTGTATATTTTATTGACGGCGGCAGCTTCTTCGACGATGACGGCACGGTTGAGGGACTGCACCCGAACGATATCGGCTTTGCCGCCATGGCACAAAAGATCGGCGCGGCAGTTGAAGCTGCATTGAACGAAGGAGGCGACGCGCGATGAAGGTTGTTATCGCGATCGACAGCTTCAAAGGCAGCATGACCTCGAAAGAGGCGGGCAACGCCGCTGCCAAAGGCTGGCGGCGTGTGTTTCCCGATGCGCAGGTGGAGGTCATCGGTGTGGCAGACGGCGGCGAAGGCACGCTTGCAGCACTCGTGGACGGTTGCGGCGGCTCGCTGCGCACCGTAACGGTGAGCGATCCGTTATCGCGTCCCGTAAACGCGCAGTACGGTATTCTTCCCGACGGCACGGCGGTGATCGAAACGGCGGCTGCGGCGGGGTTACCGCTGCTGACAGTTGCCCAGCGCAACCCGCTGTATACCACCACTTACGGTGTCGGCGAGATGATCGCTGATGCGATCAATAACGGTTGCCGATCCTTCATCATCGGCATCGGCGGCAGTGCCACCAACGACGGCGGGGCCGGCATGCTGCAAGCGCCCGGCTTTGATTTGACAGACG
>JAZURB010000210.1:0-3695 GCA_045605945.1 Acutalibacteraceae bacterium | reverse complement strand
CCCATGGAGGATATCAACCTGCATTTCACGGGCGATATGCACGCGATCGGTGCGGCGAACAACCTGCTCGCTGCCATGCTCGACAACCATATCCATCAAGGCAATTCCCTGAACATTGACACGCGCCGCATCACCTGGAAGCGCTGCGTCGATATGAATGACCGCCAGCTGCGCCAAGTGACCGACGGCTTGGGCGGCCCGCTCAACGGTGTCCCGCGTGAGGACGGCTTTGACATCACGGTCGCGTCCGAGATCATGGCGGTGCTGTGCTTGGCAAAAGATATCCCCGATTTGAAAGAGCGTCTGGCATCGATCGTTGTCGGTTATGACCGCGACGGCGCGCCCGTAACCGCGGGCATGCTCAAGGCGCAGGGCGCAATGACTGCGCTGCTCAAAGATGCGATCCAGCCCAATCTCGTGCAAACGCTCGAGCATACGCCCGCGTTTGTGCACGGCGGCCCGTTTGCGAACATCGCGCACGGCTGCAACAGCGTGACGGCGACCAAGCTCGCCATGAAGCTGGGCGATTATGCCATTACCGAGGCGGGCTTCGGCGCGGATCTCGGCGCGGAAAAATTCTTCAACATTAAGTGCCGCAAGGCGGGTCTTGCTCCCGATGCCGTCGTTATTGTTGCGACGGTGCGCGCGCTGAAGTTCCATGGCGGCGTTGCCAAAGCGCAGCTCGGCGAGGAAAATCTCGACGCGCTCAAAAAAGGTATGCCTAACCTGCTGCGTCATATTGAAAATATCACCACCCATTTCGGCATCCCTGCCGTGGTGGCGATCAACCGCTTCCCGACCGATACCGAGGCGGAGCTTGCCGTGGTGCGTGAACAGTGCGAGGCGCTGGGCGTGAATGTCGCGTTGTCCGAAGTGTGGGCAAAGGGCGGTGACGGCGGTATCGAGCTTGCCGAAGAAGTCATTAAGCTGTGCGAGCAGCCGTCCGAATTGCATCTTACCTATGACTCCGAGCAACCGCTCGAGGAGAAGATCGCGGCGGTCGTGAAGAATGTTTACGGCGGCGACGGCGTCAGCTTCCTGCCTGCGGCGAAGAAGGAACTGGATCGTCTGACCGCGCTCGGCTACGGCAATCTGCCCGTGTGCATGGCGAAAACGCAGTATTCCTTCTCGGACGATCCCGCGCTGATCGGTCGCCCCGAAGGCTTTACCGTCACGGTGCGCAATGTGAAATTGGCAGCAGGTGCGGGCTTTGTGGTCGTGCTGACGGGTAGCATCATGACGATGCCCGGTCTGCCGAAGGTTCCCGCCGCCGAGGCGATCGATGTGGATGAAAACGGCCGCATCACGGGTCTGTTCTAAAGAAAATTTTGCAGGAAAAGGAGGCGAAACCGCCTGTGAATAAGAACGATTTTCGTCGTGAATTTGTGACCGAAACGCTGTATAAGGCGGTGTTTGCCGATCCTTCACCGTTTTATGAGGCGTTTGAGGAAAGCGAAGAAGCGATGAACGCCTATTGGACGACGCTGTGGGAAGCCCGCTGCCGTGAATGCGGCGAAGCGCTCGCGGCGCATCCCTGTTTTCCCGAAACCGTCCCCTATGTGTTGGAGGATACCGAGGAGGGATTCACCGCGCTTGTCACTGTTACGCTGCCTGCGACTGCGGCGGCTTCGCTCGTGAAAGCGATGGTGGTGTTCGGCTCGGCGATGGATCCGCGTGTGTTTGCCGCGGTGCCGACCGCGCTCAAAAACGGCGAGGCGCTGCGCATTGTGGAATGTCGCGCGGATGCGTTGCGCGATGTCGCGGTGCTGCACCAGGGGTGTGATAACGGTTTGACGCTGTTTGATGCGCCCACGCCGCAAAAGTGCGACGAAAATACACCGCTTGCCGCCGACCGCGTGGAAAACGCGTTTGTGGATACGGTGGTCTGCTGGTGCATGAAACACGATTGATTTTTCGGAAACGGAGTCGAGGTATATCGGCTCCGTTTTTTTACGCCGTTTGGTAGGGCGGTATGCGCTTGCCCCACTTGCGAAATCGCCTCGAATATGCTATACTATCGTTGCGTTTGAAAAGGAAACCGGTGAAAATCCGGTACGAGCCCGTCGCCGTGAGGCGCTGTTGACCCCGTTTCTTGTCCGATGCCGTAAATCGGAGATCAAGCCATTGAAGCTGCGTGCTTTGAGAAGGCGAAACGGATGGTGCGCCGAGTCGGAATATTTTTCAGGCGCGTTCCTCGATAAACGAATCGCGAGCGCCGATCGCAGGAGGAAGCCAAAAATATTCCGATAAAGGAGAATGCAAAGATGAAAAAGACACGACTGAAAGCGTCGTTGTCGCTCATCCTTTGCATGGTGCTGATTACGGCTACGGCACTGTGTATGAGCGGATGTAACGACAACGCGGCAACTACCCCCACCGACGGCGACACCGCCGTCACGACAACGACCGCTGCGAGCGCCGAAGCAACGGTGCTCGGCGAAGGCGCAACCGTGTTTCCCTTCACGGTGACGGATAAGGACGGCAACACCGCCGCCTTTGAGATCCACACCGATGAACAGACGGTGGGCGCAGCGCTGCTGAAGCTTGGGTTGATCGCGGGCGAGGACGGACCGTACGGCTTGTATGTCAAGACCGTTAACGGTATTACCGTCGATTATGAAACGGACGGTGCTTACTGGTCGTTTTATGTGAACGGCGAGTATGCGATGAGCGGCGTCGATGCCACCGCGATCGAAGCGGGCGCGTCGTATGCGTTTAAGGTGGAAGCGGCGTGAGGTTAACTGTAAAAGAGATCGTTGTATTTGCCATGCTCGGCCCGCTGATGTATCTTTCGAAGCTGCTCATGGAGTTTTTGCCCAATGTGCATCTCATCGGCGTGCTGATCGTGGTATTCACGGTCGTGTATCGCGCAAAGGCACTGTATCCGATTTATGTATTTGTGTTTTTAACGGGCGTGTTCGGCGGGTTCACCGCTTGGTGGGTTCCGTATCTGTATATTTGGACGGTGCTGTGGGGCGCGGTGATGCTGCTCCCGAAATCGATGCCGCGTTGGCTGGCGCCGATCGTGTATGCGGCGGTGTGTGCCGCGCACGGTTTTTTATACGGCACACTGTATGCGCCCGCGCAAGCACTGTTGTTCGGGCTCAGCTTCGACGGCATGATCGCGTGGATCATCGCGGGATTTCCGTTTGACATAATTCACGGTGTCAGCAACCTGCTTTGCGGCGTGCTGATCTGCCCGTTGATCGCGCTGCTCAAAAAAGTCAATCGAATGACACAATGAAATTTCTGAAAAACTGCCCGCAGCGTCATGTTGCGGGCAGTTTTGCGCGCGCCGCCCTTGACAAATTGCGTCGCGTGCGGTAGACTTGAAAACGCAACTGAAATATATGCGCTTGTAGCTCAGCAGGATAGAGCGTCCGCCTCCTAAGTGGGTGTTTTAACGCTCGCCTTTGCAAAAAGGCAAACGGTAACGTGTTCAAATCATATAGTATATGCGCTTGTAGCTCAGCAGGATAGAGCGTCCGCCTCCTAAGCGGAAGGTCGGGGATTCGAATTCCTACAAGCGCGCCAAAAAGTGCCGAAAACACTGTGTTTTCGGCACTTTTACTTTTTATTTCTCAATCATTTTTCTTGAGTGAGTTTTATTGTTTTTAGGGAGCAAATCAAAATCAAACTTTTACCATTACCTGTCAAAGTTCTTGCTAATTGCGATTAGCAGAAAAACGGTGTTT
>JAZURB010000209.1:0-2095 GCA_045605945.1 Acutalibacteraceae bacterium | reverse complement strand
AAGATGGGTCACTCCGAGCGCTACGGTGACAGCGTGTATAAGAATGTCGACGGCGTGAAGGACAACAAGATGTTTGCCGGCGCTGTGGCATACTACAAATAATCTCTGCAACAAAAAGAGCCTGCCGATCGGCAGGCTCTTTTTCTGTTGTGTCAGCCCGTAGGGCGGGGGTGCAGCTGTCGCAGCCCAGCCTTCCCCTCGAGAGGAAGGTGGCATTTGCAAAGCAAATGACGGATGAGGTGTAGCCGCCGAAGGCGGCGTCAATAAACAGCACAAAACAGGAGTCGAACAATCCCGTTCGACTCCTGCTAAAATTCCGTATTACATGGCAAGCCCCAATGCCACACCGTATTGCAGCACGGTGTTCATAATCAAAATTCCCGAGAATACCACAATAAAGATTGCGCAGCAAACGATGAACAAAGCGCGCCCTTTGCGGCTTTCGTAAAGCAGCGTCGATGCAAGACCGATCAACGCACAGGCGGTCATCGCCGCGATCATATCCAGAACGATGCGAATTTCAAACGAATTGGCAAAGGGGAGAAGATCTCCGAGCCAGCGTGCCGAAAATCCGCTCACAATATGCATCAGCGGCGGCAGCATCAGCGGCAGGATCGCTATGCCGTAATGGCGGCGTTTGCCGCGAAAAAAGATGATCGCCATCGCCGCGAAGATAATCACCGTCGCCCAACAGGCGATTAAAATTTTCGAGCTGGTTTCTACCGTGTTCATAAAACGCACCCTCCGTTCGAGGTTTTCTTTATTGTACCTCGCACGGGCGGTTTTGTCAATCAGTTCGCCTCGACGCGTGTATAGTTTTCGATATCGCCCATGGCGAAATCGAGATAACAGCCGTAATTCGAAACCTCTGCAAGCGCTTCCATTTGTTCCACCGACAACACGCCACACACGGTGGAATAATGCTTATCCTCACCCCAATAGCCGATCCAATCCTTCTCTTCAATATACAGTTCATATCCGAGCGAAGCAAGATGCTTACATTCTGCCGCGGTTTTCTCTTTATTCATATTGATGTGCTCTTCCTTTGTGGCAAATATGATTTCCACATAGTATACAAGCCCGTCGGTACTTTCGCGGCTGTGAATGTCCGAGCCCAAGTGCAAAGAATACCACATCTCGCCGGGATACGGGAAACGCGCCAACGAACCGGCGAGATAATCGCCGATTGAGTTTTCGACGGTGACGAGTGTCGGCTCGGGCTTTGCAAACACACCGCAAGCAAACAAAATTCCCGCTGCTACGCAAACACACGCGGTGCTTGCCGCTGCGATCGGCAAAATCTTCGTGCTTTTCGGCAGCGATGCGTTTTCGCATTCTTCGATCCACTCGAGCGGGATCGCGTTCATACATTCCAAAAGCGCCGTATCGTTCATGTTAATCCCTCTTTCTTTAAGTATTGTCGCAGTGTGTTTCGCGTGCGGTGAAGAGAGGTTTTGACCTTCCCTTCGCTGATGCGATACCGTTTGGCAATTTCACGAATCGACTCGCCGAACCAATACCGCCGCAGAAAGATCATGCGCTTATCCTGCGGCAGCGTTTCGAGAAAGCGCCGCAGCGCTTCTTCAAGCTCTTTTGCTGCAAAGGCGTCCTCCGCAGAGGAGCGGGGAAGACAAGCGACAAGCTCCTCGTTGAGTTCCACAAGCTCGGCGCTGCGTTTTGCCGCGTGTTGCTGATCGAGCTTACCGAATGCCTCAAAACGGCACACCTGAAACAAATAAGCACGCAGGTTTTGCGGCATTGCTTCGGGAATGGCATTCCATACCTTGCGATAGGTATCGTTGACACATTCCTCGGCATCTTCCGTATTGTGCAGGATGCGCTGTGCAAAGCGAAGCAGGCTGTCACCGTATACAGCGGCTGTTTCCTCAATGGCGGTTTCGTCGCGCGCGGCATATAACAGAAGCAGCTCGGTATCGTTCATATTCCTCACCTCCGAAATGACGGTTTCACTTATATAGAGGGAATAGGGAGAAAAAGGTTTCATGAAACATGAAAAAAGAGCGCTTTGGATTTTCCAAAGCGGTCTTTTTGGGAGCATTAGTCGCTGATGGAGGGCATCCGAGCGATTTGTCGG
>JAZURB010000208.1:0-1897 GCA_045605945.1 Acutalibacteraceae bacterium | reverse complement strand
CTTGCCTCTCCCGTGAGGGAGGGGCAAGATTTTTATAGTGAAGGAGGGATAACGGTGGCGCGTTCAATTTCCTATGAAATTCCGCCCGCATGGGACGGACAAACGGTGCAGAATTTTCTGCGTCGCGAGGTTGGTATGAGCTGGCGCATGGTCGTCAAGCTCAAACGCGTGGAAAACGGCATGATGCTTGACGGTGTCCATGTGCGCACGATCGATCCGATCCGTGCGGGTCAAACGCTCACCGTCACTATGCCCGACGATGCCGTGCGCATCGAAGGTGCAGATATCCCTTTGAACATTGTTTTTGAGGACAGCGATCTGCTGATCGTCAATAAACCGCCGTATCTCGCCGTGCATCCGTCGGGCGGCAAAACCGATCCGACGCTCGCCAATGCCGTTGTTGCGCATTACGGGACAAGCGGCGACGCACATAGCTTTCGTCCTGTCAATCGCCTCGATCGTAATACCAGCGGACTGCTGATTGCTGCAAAAAACGCGCATGCTGCGTTTGCGCTCACCGGGAAAACGCATAAGGAATATTTTGCCATTGTGCGCGGTAAACTGGAGGGAGAAGGCAAGATCGACCAACCTATTCGCATCAAAGAAGGTTGCACCATCACCCGCGAGGTAGGTGAGGGCGGCAAGGACAGCGTGACTTTGTGGAAAAGTCTTGCCACCGACGGTGAGATATCGCTTGTTTCGGTCGTTATCCTTACAGGACGCACCCACCAAATCCGCGTGCATCTTTCGTGGCTCGGCTTCCCGCTTTGCGGGGATACGATGTACGGTACGGACGAAACCTTTCCGCGTCACGCGCTGCACTGCGCGCGTGTTACACTGCCGCATCCGACGCAGGCGGATCGCTCTCTGGATTTTACCGCGCCGTTGCCCGAGGATATGCGTGCTTTGCTTGAACAACACGGTTTAGAGGAGGCGATTCCATGCCTGCTATGATTACGCACTATTTGCTGGCGCGTCGCACGCTGGCGGTGCCGACAATGCCGCCGATTGCCGATCGCGATGCGTTTTTGCTCGGCGCGCAAGGGCCCGATATCTTTTTCTTTTTTCGTGCCTATCCGTGGTTGCTCGGTGAAAAAGGTTTGCCGCTCGGTAATGCGCTGCATGAGGCGCGCCCGTCTTATCTTATGGATGCGCTTCGTGCTGTGGTGGATGAATTTCCCGTTGTCGATCGGCCGATTGCCGAAAGCTACGCGCTCGGTCTGCTGTGCCATTATGCAGCCGATCGCACCGTACATCCCTATGTGATTGCAACGCAGGAAACCATGGCGGTGCTTGAACCGTCTTATGCCGACGACAGCAATCCGTATCACTATCGCATCGAAAGTGCGATCGACACCTGCGTGTTGCATAGAGATATGGGTGAGAGGGTATCCTCTTTTGCGCTATCTCGTGTTGTGCCCAAATGTGACAAGCATCGAGATAAAGTGCTCGCACAGCTGTATCACCGTTTGTTGCGCGTTGTGCTGGGTGTGGATCGTTCACCGCGCGCACTTTGCCGTTTAACGGCAGATATGCGGCATTCGATGGTGCTGATGACCGATCGCAGCGGTGTTAAACGCGCTGCTTTTCGGCTTTTGGAGCGCTTTAGCGAGCATGGCGCATGGTATTCTTCACTCATTCGCACCGACGATGTGGCGTGGTACGATTTTATGAATGAGACGCACGCAACGTGGACTGACGGAGAACTTCAGCGTGCGGAGGATGTGTATGCATTATGTGATACGGCTGTAGCACTTGCTGCGGATCTTGCCTGTCGTTTCCGAGCGGGGGAGGATGGGCTCACACTTACCGAGGATATAGATTTTGCGGGACACCGCTTTGAGGATAAAGGAGAAGTTGTATGAAACGCATTGCCAGTTTTGAAATCAACCATGAC
>JAZURB010000207.1:0-3939 GCA_045605945.1 Acutalibacteraceae bacterium | reverse complement strand
GTTCGATCTAAAGGTCGATTACAGTGCGTCGATATCCGTGCGAGTCGCCAGCTTGACACCGCTTTCGGTGAGCAGCTGAGCAGCAGCCGCGTTATCCGCGACACGGAACACGACATACGCGCCTTCCTTGCGTCGAGTGATGAACGCATACATGTACTCGATGCTGATGTGGTTGTCGGCAAGAATGCGCGAAACCTTTGCAAGGCTACCGGGCGAATCGGGGATCGCGACAGCAAGCACCTGCGTGACCGACACGACACAACCCGCTTCTTTTAAAACAGCGATTGCACGGTCGGAATCACTGACGATCAAACGAAGGATACCGAAATCTTGCGTGTCGGCAACCGACATAGCGCGAATATCAATACCCTCTCGTGCCAGGGTGGAGGTGAGATCGGCAAGCTTGCCTTCTTTGTTTTCGATGAAAATCGACAGTTGATTGATGGTCATAACACAATTCCTCCTCTAATATATAGTCGATTATTTGTCGTGCAGTTTACGGTTATCGATGACACGCTTTGCCTTGCCGATAGAACGCTCAATGCTCTGCGGCTCAACAAGCTTCACCTTGGCGGATAAGCCGAGCAAGCTCTTGAGCGCTTCTTTGAGCTCGGCTTCTTTTGCGGAAATATTGCGAACCGTATCCGAGAACATATCGGGATTCATTTCTACTTGAACTTCCAGCGTGTCGGTATTATTCTTTCGATCCACGATTAACTGATAGTTTGCCGAATAGCCTTGTTGTGTCAATACGGTTTCAATTTGAGACGGGAATACATTGACGCCGCGGATAATGAGCATATCGTCGGTACGACCGCGCGGCTTACTCATTTTAACAAAGGTACGACCGCAAGAGCATTTCTCGCGGGAGATAACACCGATGTCGCGCGTTCTGTAACGCAAAAGCGGGAAGGCTTCTTTGCTGATACAGCTGAAAACGATTTCGCCTTCTTCGCCTTCGGGGAGAACTTCGCCCGTATCGGGATCAATGATCTCAATGATGAAATGGTCCTCGTTCACGTGCATGCCTGTTTGTGCTTCGCATTCAAACGCGACTCCGGGACCCATAATTTCAGTAAGACCGTAAATATCATATGCCTTCAAGCCAAGTTTTTTCTCGATATCGCGGCGCATGCCTTCCGTCCAAGGTTCTGCACCGAAAATACCGGCTTTTAGGCTGATATCGTCAGGGGTCAAACCCATTTGCTCAAGTGTCTCGCCGATATAAAGAGCATAAGACGGTGTGCAGCAAAGAATAGTAGAGCCAAAATCCTTTAAAATGGTGATTTGGCGCGGCGTATTACCGCTCGAGACAGGGATGGTGGTAGCGCCGATGTTCTGTGCGCCGATATGTAAACCAAACCCACCCGTGAAAAGACCGTAGCCATAGGAAACATGAACAAAATCGTCTTTGTTTGCACCGATGGCATAAAGCTGTCGTGCGCAAATATCTGCCCATGCCTGTAAATCATTTTTGGTGTAACCGACAACGATTTGTTTGCCGGTTGTTCCCGAACTGGCATGCAGCTCAACGACATCGGTCATAGGTACAGCCATCATGCCGTAAGGATAGGTGTCGCGCAAATCCTGTTTATAGGTGAAGGGAAGCTTGTGAAGATCGGCAGCGCAGGTAATGTCTTCGGGTTTAACACCGGCTTTATCCATGCGGTCACGGTACAGTTCCACATTTTTATAAACATGATAAACCGTTTTTACCAAGCGTTCATCCTGTAACGCACAAATAACTTCGCGTGAAGCTGTTTCGATCTCAGGTTGAAAATATTTAGACATGTGAAATCTACTCCTTGAAATAGAATGCGTAAATATATGAGATATTGCTTATACAGAAGCTCTGCCCAAAGCAAATGCTTTTTTGTTGAGTTCAAGAAACTTCGGGGGGACACATGCTTCCAACGCTGCCAACCAAGCATCTTCGGCGATATCGAAATAATGGGAAAGACGCCCCATCAAAACAATGTTGACAGCTTTGGGAGATCCTGCTTCGTTCGCAAGAGACAGTGCATCAAACGCATCCACAAGACGATTGCTTCCACCGAGCTTTTCTACCAGATTTTCAGGATAAGCAGCGGCGCCTGTGATAACGGGCATCGGATCGATCTGCTGCGTGTTCACAATGACACGGCCGCCGTTTTTCAGAAATGCCGTATAGCGAGCCGCTTCCAACAATTCGAATGAAACGATGAAGTCCGCTTCGCCTTTGTCAATGACAGGAGAGTAAACCTTGTCGCCGTAGCGCACATAAGTTACAACCGATCCGCCACGTTGGCTCATGCCATGGACTTCGGAGACTTTCACATCATAGCCTTGATCGATCAACAGGCGGCCGAGCAATTTACTGGCAAGCAAGCTGCCTTGACCGCCAACGCCGACGATCATCACATTTTTTGTTTCCATGTTCGACACACCTCCTTATTTCGCGGTGCTTTCGAAAGCACCGAAAGCACACAGTTGTTTGCAGACATCACAACCGACACACAGCGTAGGGTCGACGGTTGCTTTATTGTTTTTCATGCTGATAGCGGGACAACCAAGCTTCATGCACTTTTTGCAACTGCGGCATTTATCGGCATTCACCTTAAGCGGTGCGTTTGCCTTTACATGCTTGAGCAGGACGCAGGGACGACGCGAGATAATCACCGAAGGCTCTGCAACGCTGAGCTCTTCTTTAATGGCTTTGTCGCAAGCGTCAAGATCATACGGATCCACAACGCGCACACGGTTAATGCCAAGCGCTTTGCACAGTGCCTCAAGATCGACCTTCGCTGCGGGATCACCCTTAATGTTATATCCCGTAGTCGGATTTTGTTGGTGACCTGTCATGCCGGTGATCGAGTTGTCCAGAATGATCACGGTCGAGTTGGTTGCGTTATAAGCCACATTGACAAGACCGGTCATGCCCGAGTGCATAAAGGTGGAATCGCCGATAACGGCAACGGTTTTTTCTTCACTTTCGGCGCCGAGCGCCTTGTTGAAGCCGTGCAAGCCCGAGATAGAAGCACCCATGCAAATGGTGGCGTCCATAGCCGACAGCGGTGCTTGCGCGCCGAGTGTATAGCAGCCGATGTCACCCATAACGGTAATCTTGTTTTTGGAAAGCGTATAGAACAGACCGCGGTGCGGGCAACCAGCGCACATAACAGGAGGACGAACGGGGAGCGCTTCTTCGAGCGCAGCACCTTCGTTAACCGTGCCACCGAGTGTTTGTGCGATCACATTTTGCGAATATTCGCCAAGGGGAGAGAAGAGGGATTTGCCTTCAACCTCCAAACCGAGTTTGCGGCAATGCGTTTCGATCACATCGTCAAGTTCTTCAACGACGATCAGACGATCTACCTTTGCGGCAAAATCTTTAATAAGATCAACCGGCAGAGGATGGATCATACCGAGTTTCAAGACGCTGACGCTATCGCCGAACACTTCCTTAACATACTGATAGCAGGTAGAGGAGGTGATAATACCCATTTTTGTACCGCCCATTTCCACGCGGTTGAGCGGGGAGGTTTCGGCGTAAGCGGTGAGATCTGCAGTGCGCTGCTCAACAATCGGATGGCGAAGCTTTGCAAAGCCGGGCATCATGATGTACTTGGAAGGCGTTTTAACATATTCTTTCACAGCAGGCTCAACGCGGTCGTTAAGCTCTACGATGCTTTGAGAATGTGCCACACGGGTACAAGTTTTTAAAATAACAGGAGTGTCGAATTTTTCCGAGATCTCATAACCGATCTTAACAAATTCAAGGCATTCCGCCGAATCACTGGGCTCAAGCATCGGCACTTTCGCCGATGCAGCATAGCGACGCGAATCTTGTTCGTTTTGCGAACTGTGCATGCCGGCGTCATCCGCAACGACGATCAGCATACCTGCGTTAACACCGGTATAAGAAATCGTAAACAACGGGTCGGCAGCAACGTTCAAACC
>JAZURB010000206.1:0-2661 GCA_045605945.1 Acutalibacteraceae bacterium | reverse complement strand
GGCTCACAGAACGACATGGCTACGATCCGACTTCAAGCGGCAAGGAAAGCCGCGAGAACGGTGCTTGCACAGTGTTGCCGTCGGCGGTGACGGGCATCGGCAGGATCACGGCATCGGCAAGAGCGATTGCTTGAGACATATCGGTGCACCCCGCCACACACGGCGGCAGGTCGGTATTGTCAAAGCCGACGGCGATGACTTTACAGCCGTCATCCGCCAGCAGACCCGCCAAATAGCGAAAACGCAGGTCGCCGCCGATGACGGCAAAGGTTTCGGGTTTTATCATAGGAACATTCCTCCATTCGGGCATGCGCCCGATGACTTCGTTCCAGTATATGATAAAGAATACAAGGCGGTGAATATATAAAAAAGCCGACCGTTGCACGGTCGGCTTTTTTTCTGCTTATTATTTGCCGGATGCTATGCGGAACAGCGCCAAGGCATCGCGCATATTGACGGTGCCGTTTTTGTCGATATCCGCCGTATTCAGCTGCTCTGCGGTCAACGACTTGTTTTTACCGGAGGCATACTGGTAAATCATCAACGCATCGCGCATGTTCACGATACCGTTATTGTCGATATCACCCTCACTTGCAGTTTCTTCCACGGTCACGATCGACAGATCATAAATGATCGTTTCGCCGTCAACCGCAAACACCTTCATACCCGAAAACCGCATTTCGCCGTTTGATCCGCGAAGATCATTGCTATACCCCAGTTCGGATATCGGTACCATGGCGGTGTACGTGCCGACGGGCAGATCATACCAACTGTCGCCCGTTGAAGGATCGACCCATTCGGGATGCTCGAGACCGTTGAGCGTAACGTACGTGCCTTTCGAAGCTTGCCACTGCGGCGATTGCCCGTCAAAATACACCATCACCTTCGACGCACCCGACACGACTTCAAAATCATACCGCAAATAGGTGTTTTCGATATCGGTGACGGTGATCATGCCGCTGTCAAACCAGCACTCATACCACGCACTCGGCCAGCCTGCGTCCGCTGCAAAGCGATAGCCGTTGCCATGAGGCATGATTGCGACCGTACCGCCGTTACCTTCCGCACGCGCAAACTTCGACATCGTTACAGGCATCAGCGATTGCGCCGTCACAATACGCGTGTTGGGAAGTGTCATCGTTGTGCGGGTGGTGACAGGCACGTCAGCGGGCGGGATATAAGAAACCGACAAATCGTGGATGATCACTTCACCCGCAACCGCAAACACCTTAATACCCGAAAAATACATAACACCGCACGCATCAAGCAAGCCTTCATGATAGCCGAGCTCGCTGACTTCCACAGTATCCGTGTATCTGCCAACGGACAAATCGATGAGGCTGTCGCCTGTGGACGGATCGACCGACGAGGGATATTCCAAGCCGTTGATCGTCGCAAATGTACCGCGCACCGCTTCGTTATCGGGACTTTGTCCCGCAAAGAAGAGCATCACCTTGGCCGCGCCCGACACCACTTCGATATCATACGTCAGCATGGCACTTGCAGGATCGACGCAAAGCATATCCTCAACATCGTCCACGGAATACCATGCCCACGGCCAACCCGTAGTCGAAGCAAACCGATAACCGTCCTCATGCACCGAAACGGTCACGCTGCCGCCGTTGCCGACAACGCGGTGAAAATCCGCCGCATCCGACGGCAACAACGAGGTTTTAAACAACCCGGTCGGCGGCTCTTCGGTCTGCGCTGTTGTTCGTGTAACCGTGGTCGCGGTCATTTCGGGCGTGTTCGCTTCTTCCCCGCCTGCCATCACCATAATCGATAGCAACGACAGCAGCAGCACGACGACCGATAGACACGCCAGTATCTTTTTCATAAACATTCCTCCAAGGATTGCATCTTGGTCATATTGTACCATAGCCCCTTCTCTCTTTTCAAGTCTTTTGTGAAAAATATTCGCTTTTTTTGGGATATTCTCAAAAAAGCGGGGACTCAAGGCGAGTCTCCGCTTTTTTTGGGGGATTGTTGTCTTTTTCGGCGTTTTTCGGCGCGTTTCTCCTTGCTTTTGCGCCATTTTTCTTTAGCGTTCGCATGGGCAGTTTTCAGAACAGCGAGCGTTTTTTGATCGTTCGGGAACCACCAACGCAGCAACGCCATCGCGATAACGATGGTGAGCAGCTTTTCGGGAGATATCGGCAGCCACAAAAACGTCAAATAGGCGCCGCCGACTGCCGCCATCCACCCGATTTCAAAATAGGTGCCGAGTCCAAAGAATACGTATGACCACCCGTTGGTGACGATCCACGCGACCGCGATGCACAACAGCAAGCGCGGGTTGGTAATAAAACGAAGCGCTTTGATCAAAAATGCTTTGAACTTTCCTTTTCGCATAGCTCGCCTCCCGCCCTTTCCTTCCATACGTCGATTAGTGTACCCGCATACGCGTGTGTTAATCGTTTGTTACGTTACCGTTGCCGTTGATGGGTACAACATCTCCGAGAAACGTCGGCTCGGGCTTAAACACACAAACAACCGCATCCTTTACGCGCGCCGCTACCTCGCGCACATCGCGCACAATCTGCCCTGCATAGGTGTGATAATCCGCCGCAACGCCATAGGCTTCGATGCCGAGTTGATCGGCGATGTACAGCGCGGGGTAGAGATGATATTCCTGCGTGACAACGATGAGCTTATCGACGC
>JAZURB010000205.1:0-4278 GCA_045605945.1 Acutalibacteraceae bacterium | reverse complement strand
GCGCGCTTCGCTCAGTATGACGCGCAGGGGACAAAGGATCTCGTGCAATCCCCCTCATGGCGCTTAAGATTCCCTTTTTAATCCGCATGCAAAGCGGTAGGTCATCACGAGCCCGCCGCTGAGCAGTGCGCCGCCGATAATATCCGACAACCAATGCACACCCGACACCAAACGGCCGATGACCATAAAGGCGGTGAACGCCATGATCACACCGACAACGATACGGCGCAGCACCGTGCGCTTAATGCGTGCGCGCATCTGCATGGCGGCGGTGGGCATTACACACATAACAAGCAGTGTAGTCGACGACGGATAGGATACTTCCAAATAGCCGTCGATGAGGGTCGGACGATAATTGATGACGACGGTTTCAAACAGCAGGTAGGCTCCGAGCATGAGCAGATAAAACACGCCGAGCATCAAGATGTCGAAATCGACCGCTGCCGGTTTTCGCCGCGCGATCCACTGCACAAGTCCGAAAACAGCAAACGCCAAGCCCACCGCCACCGGTACCAGCCCCAGCCAATCGGTGATGACATACAATGTGAAATGCACCCCCGTAAAGGTATGCACGGCACCATTGAGCGTGGCAAAGCCGACCGACGAGTCGCGCGGTCCGATCGCCTGCACGTCGACAATACCGAGCAACAGCGTCCATACCGCAAAAGCGAGAAGCAGTGAAGCAGCGATTATGCCGTTTCGAAGAAACTGTGTTTTCAAAAAATCAAGCCCTTTCTGTTTGTGTTTTGAGCAATCGCTCATACACAGTGTACAGAAAGGGCTTTATTCGCACAAGAAACGCGCCGTCACAACCGCGACACGAAGCGTGTCATCGGCTTTTGAGCAACAAAAACGCCTTAATAATCAGGAACATGAACGCCAGCACCGCGGCATACGGCTGCGACGCGACGATAAACACGAGTGCCGCTGTCGCACCGAGGACAAGCGACAGCA
The DNA here is from genome assembly GCA_045605945.1 of Acutalibacteraceae bacterium. Classification (GTDB taxonomy): domain Bacteria; phylum Bacillota; class Clostridia; order Oscillospirales; family Acutalibacteraceae; genus RGIG1959. The sequence goes on along the minus strand of JAZURB010000205.1, from coordinate 3,324 downwards.
CCGCCTTGCAACGCACCCAACGCGAATGCCGACAGCCTTGCAACGCCAAGGTGACAACGCCCGTCACCATCAGCGCGATCACGGCGACGAAAAATGCCACGCGCATATACGGTTGCACCGCCGTCAACGAAAGCAGCGAAACTTCGACAACCGCATCGCCGACTCTTTGCCCGAACAGCGGCAAAAACAGATACAGCGCCGCACTGCAATCCAGCAAGCCAAACACCACATCGCGCACACGGGCACGCTGCGCCTTGGTATCTTCTGCGGCAAGGGTGAGAAGTTCCTCACCCGACAGCAGCGCATCCACAGTGACATCGAAAAAGGATGCGATCGCTTTGAGCGATTCAATACCGGGATAACCTCTGCCCGATTCCCACTTTGAAATCGCCGTGCGCGACACAAAAAGCGCCGTAGCAAGTTCTTCTTGCGTGAGTCCCTTTTGCTTGCGCAGCTTTTGCAATTTTTCGCCGAATTCCACCATGATCGCTTTATCTCCTACGCCTTGTTTTCTTCATTATACCACACGCTGTCAAGGCGACGCTACTTGACGATTCGGTGTTTTTGTGCTACGATGAAGATGACCCAAAGGGAGGTTGATTAGTATGACAAAACGCATTCTTTGCTTGGCAATCGCGCTGCTGATGGCGGTGTCGCTGTGTGCATGTAAAAACAAACCGATCGACGACACGACCGATCCGACCATGCCGACGCTGACGCCGACTACCACGGCGGCTTCCAAAGCAACCACAACAACCGTAACCACAACAACGACAACCGCCGCGCCGATCGCGCAGCCCGTCGCGTATGTGAGCAATAACAATCCCGGCTTGTCGCTGACGCTTCCCGCATCGTGGGACGGCAAATATGCCGTGCGTGATGACGCCGGTTCGGTCGCGTTCTATGAGCTTTCGAACCATATGAACGACGGCAGCGGTAAGCTGTTCACGGTCAAATTCATGGACGCCGCTGTTTACGACGACGGTATGTTCCCGAATTATGATTTTATCGGCGAATACGGCGATCAGGTGATTGTCGTGCTGTATCCGAGCGATGTGCAAACCTCGCCCGCCTACGCCGACGCTTACGGTGCGCTGAACGCCGATTTGCCTTCCATTGTGGCAACCATTACCTACAATCCGTAAAAAAATCCGCCTTGACTTTCGCAAGCCGCGGTGGTAAAATAACATTGTTAAAGCGTTGAGAAGGACGCGCCCTGCGGTTGATTCCGTTTCGAAAGAGAGTGTTGCCGTCGGCTGAAAGCAACACATGAGGAAATCGTCCGTCGGTGTGCCACCACCTTCGAGCACGCGGCTGAACCGCTTTCGGCGGATAAGTTGCGTCGGGTCGCTCCGTTATCGGCTTTGAGGACGGTCGCAAGACTGTTGAATGTGGGTGGAACCACGGAGCATGATGTATCACGCTTCGTCCCTGTAGTATGCGGGGGCGAAGCGTGTTTCTTTTCCCCGACAATCCAAAAGGAGTGAAAGAGTATGTTGAAACTGACTTTGAAGGGCGGCGACATTCGCGAGGTGGCGGAAAACACCACCGTCGACGCTGTCTGCCGCGACATCTCGATGGGACTGTACCGTGCGGCGTGCGCGGCGCGTCTTGACGGCGCGGTCGTCGATCTGCGTACGGAGATCACCGCCGATGCGGCACTCGATATCCTCACCTTTGACGATCTCGACGGCAAAAAGGCCTATTGGCACACCACCTCGCACATCATGGCGCAGGCGGTCAAGCGCCTCTACCCCGCCGCGAAGCTGACGATCGGTCCGTCGATCGACAACGGCTTTTATTATGACTTCGATCTCGACGACGGTCTGACGATGGATGATCTGGCGAAGATCGAAGCGGAAATGAAGAAGATCATCAAAGAATCGTTGCCGTTGGAGCGCTTTGCGCTGCCCAAGGCGGAAGCACTGGAACTGATGAAAGACGAACCCTACAAGTGCGAACTGATCGAGGCGCTGCCCGAGGGTGAGGAGATCTCATTCTACAAGCAGGGCGATTTTGTGGATCTGTGCGCCGGCCCTCATCTGCCCGATACGGGTCGCGTGAAGGCGGTCAAGCTGCTGTCGGTGACGGGTGCTTACTGGCGCGGCGATTCCAAGAATAAGATGCTGCGCCGTATTTACGGTGTGTCCTTCCCGAAGGCATCGATGCTCGAAGAGCATCTGACCATGCTTGAAGAAGCGAAAAAACGCGATCATAACAAGCTCGGCAGAGAGCTTGAGCTGTTCACCACCTCCGACGTGATCGGTCAGGGCTTGCCCATCATGCTGCCGAAGGGCGCGCGCATCATTCAAACGCTGCAGCGCTTTGTGGAGGACGAGGAGCAAAAACGCGGCTGGCTCTTAACCAAGACCCCCTATATGGCGAAGAGCGATCTGTACAAGATCTCGGGTCACTGGGATCACTATCAGGACGGCATGTTCGTCATGGGCGACGAGGAGACGGACAAAGAAGTGTTCGCGCTGCGTCCGATGACCTGCCCGTTCCAATACCAAGCGTATCTTAATCGCGCGCGTTCGTATCGCGATCTGCCGCTGCGTTATAACGAAACCTCGACGCTGTTCCGCAACGAGGCGAGCGGCGAGATGCACGGTCTGATTCGCGTGCGCCAGTTCACCATTTCGGAAGGTCACCTCATGTGCCGTCCCGATCAGCTGGAAGAGGAATTCAAGAACTGCCTTGAACTGGCAATCTTCATGCTCAAAACGCTGGGCCTTTACGAGGATGTGTCCTATCGCTTCTCGCAGTGGGATCCCGATAATCGCGAGAAATATATCGGCACCACCGAGCAATGGGACGAGGCGCAAGGCATTATGGCGCGCATTCTCGACCATCTTGAGATCCCGTATGTCGTGGGTGTGGGCGAAGCGGCGTTCTACGGTCCGAAGCTCGACATCCAGATCAAGAATGTGCATGGCAAAGAGGATACCCTCATCACCATTCAGATCGACCAACTGCTCGCCGAGAAATTCGGCATGGAATATACCGATGCGGACGGTTCGAAGAAGAACCCCTACATCATCCACCGCACCTCCATCGGCTGTTACGAGCGTACCCTGGCTCTGCTTATCGAGAAGTACGCCGGTGCCTTCCCCGTGTGGCTGGCTCCCGTGCAGGCCAAGGTCATGCCCATCTCCGACAAGACGGCTGACTACGCTAGTGAGGTGGCCAACGCCCTGACCGCCGCCGGCATCCGGGTGGAGACCGACCTGAGAAGCGAAAAGATCGGCTACAAGATCCGGGAGGCCCAGCTCCAGAAGGTTCCCTATATGCTGGTGGTGGGCGACAAGGAGGCCGAGACCGGCA
>JAZURB010000204.1:0-11808 GCA_045605945.1 Acutalibacteraceae bacterium | reverse complement strand
TACGTGTAGGGTGCAGTTTTGAATGAAAGAAAGAAAGAACGGGATAATTCACCTCTTGGTCATCGTCCCCTACACTACCCCTCCGTGAAAACCTGCGGTTTTGCCACCTCCCTCGTCAGAGGGAGGCTGTGTTAAAAGCCCCCTCATTGAGGGGGCTTTTTTGTTTCTTTTAATTTTCGTCGTCGACATACACGAACGCGCTTTCGCGCACGGCGCGGTCAGCGGCAACAGCCACTTTGAAGGCGCTGTAAGCCTGCTCGATATCGGGCGCGTGGGTGGGACGATTTTCGATCATATCGATCAGCGAGCAAAGCTGTTTATACATCGGTTTGTATTTGCTTTGCACATTGATGATCTCGGTTTGTCCCGTTTCCAGACGGAACAGCTCAATGCAGTCGCCCATTTCGGTGTCGGTGGCACGCTGCGCATTCATCGTCAAGCGGATGCGGCCCTTCGTGCCGATAAACTCCTTGACGTTTGCCGAGCTGAAGGTTTGACCCCAACCCGCTTCATAGTATGCCATAGCGCCGCTTTGCAGACGCATGACGATCATACCGTAGTTAACCATGCCGGGCTCCAGATCGGAGTCAACCGTTACACCGTGACCCATGACCTCGACGACCTTCGAGCCGGCAAACCATTGGATAATGTCCATATAATGCACGCCGCAATCGAGAATGGGGGAGCAATCGTTCAACAGGCGTTTATAACGCGGCCAGTTGAGCGCGTGGTGGTTTTGCGACATACGCGCCACGCGCAGTTCGCCGATCTCACCGTTCCAGATGAGCTCGCGCATTTTATTGTAGGTGTCGTTGTGGCGCAGGATATACGCAACCAGCACATGAATGCCGACGGCGTTCGCCGCTTTAACGGCGCGATAAAATTCTTTGCCCTCGTCGCGGGTGGTTGCGATCGGCTTTTCGCAAAGAACATGCTTGCGCGCCGCAATGCAATCCTTCAAAATCGAGAGGTGGGTGTTGACATAGGTGGCGATGATGACAATATCCACTTCAGGCAGATTGAGGAACTGACGATAGTCGGTGCCGTAGTGCTTGGCGTTATACTTGCGCGCAAACAGTTTTGCCAGATCTTCGTCGAAATCCACCACCGCGACAATGTTGATATTGTCACGCCAATAGATGTCATCCATATGGTCGCCGCCGATGTGACCGCAGCCGATCAGCATAATGCCGTATTGCTTGTCCTCCATGAGTTACACTCCTCTCAATTGACCGCTTCATAGGCTTCCCGCACGGTACGCACCCCGATGAGGGTGACGCCATCGGGCGCGGTCAAGCCGTTTACATTTTTCTCGGGAAGAATAATATGGGTGAAGCCGAGGCGCGCTGCTTCTTGCACACGCGCTGCGGCGTTGCTGACGGTACGCACCTCGCCCGACAGACCGATCTCGCCGAACGCCATCACATGCGGCGGCAGCGGCGTATCTTTCAGTCCCGATACGAGCGCGAGCGCCACCGCAAGATCTGCAGCAGGCTCATCCAGTCGCAAACCGCCCACGACATTGATATAGACATCCAGCGTCGCGAAGAAATATCCCGCGCGTTTTTCCAGCACCGCGAGCAGTAAGTTCAGACGGTTGAGATCAAATCCCGTTGCCATGCGGCGGGCGTTGCCGAAGCCGCTGGGGGTGACAAGACCTTGCACCTCGGCGAGCAACGGGCGCGTGCCTTCCATGGTGCAGGCGATGCAGGTGCCGCTGACATCGGCGAGCCGTCCCGACAGCAGCATCTGCGAGGGGTTTTCCACCTCAAACAGCCCTTTGTCGCGCATTTCAAACACGCCGATTTCGTTGGTTGAGCCGTAACGGTTTTTCGCGCAGCGCAACAAGCGATACGCGGTATGACGATCGCCCTCAAAGCTGAGAACGCAGTCTACAATGTGCTCCATAACCTTCGGACCCGCAATCGCGCCGTCCTTGTTGACATGACCGACGATAAAGACGGGCAGATCGATCGCTTTGCACGCGTGCATCAGCGCGTTGGTGCATTCGCGCACCTGCGTTACACTGCCCGCGCCCGAGGCGATCTCGGCAAGGGTCATGGTTTGTATCGAGTCTACGATCAGCAGATCGGGCTTTACCGAAGAAACGGCGGCAAGCACGGTCTCTACATCGTTTTCACACAAAATATACAGGCGATCGGTGCTCACTTCCAGGCGCGAAGCGCGCAGACGGATCTGGCGCGCCGATTCCTCGCCCGAGACATACAAAATCGTGCGATCCACGCCGATGTGCGCACACATTTGCAGTAACAGGGTGGATTTACCGATGCCGGGGTCGCCGCCGATGAGCATCAGTCCACCGGGGACGATGCCGCCGCCCAGCACGCGATCGAGCTCTTTCATGCCTGTTGACAAGCGGGGATCGTTGCTTTCGTCGATATCGGCGAGCTTTTTCGGCTCAACCTGCAGGCTGCGGCGCGCAGCGGCAACCACCGCTTTATCGCGCAGCTCTTCTTCGAGCGTGTTCCACGCGCCGCATGCGGAGCATTGTCCGCTCCAACGCGCGGTCTCATGACCGCATTCGCGGCAAATATATACCGTTTTCGGTTTGGCGGCCATGGTTGATCACCTCACAGACAGGCGCTTTTTCTAACTTTTAAACTATAGCACAGTTTTGGCGATTTTCAAGTGGTTTGGGTCAATTTTTATCCAAATCCTGCAAAAAATCCTGCAAAGTATCCTCCACGCGGGTGCAGTGTGCGGGGAAGCGAGCGCGCAACTCGTCGCAGGCGTTCTCCATGATATAGGGATGCCCCGCTTTGAGCAGCAGCGGCAGATCGTTAAAATTATCGCCGAAGGACATGACTTCGGCAGGGGTGATGCCCAGATGTGCGCACAGCGCCGAGAGTCCCGTGCCCTTGTCGGACAGGGTGAAGTCCAGCCATTCGTGTCCCGCGATCGCCATATTGAAACGATGCTCCCACGCGGGGGCAAGCACGGGATACAGTGCCGCCGCGCCCGCGTAGCGGCAAGCGCTGATTTTGATGATCGGTTCGGGGATTTCCGATGCGTCACCGACAACAACGGCGTCGAATTTAAGCACCTCGCGAATGTGCTGCACAAATGCGTCGGTTTTGGCGATGAGATAGCACGCTGTCGTGCCCGAAATCATCACTTCCGCATCGGGAATAGCGACGATATCGGCGATCAGCTCATGCGCGACCGCTGTGTCCACTTGCGTGGATGACAGCAGCGTATCACCGTCATAAACGACGGCACCGTTTTCGCCGATATACAAAATATCCTGCGCGACAGGCGCGAACAAACGGCGCAAGCTGTGATATTGGCGACCGCTTGCGGCGGCAAAGGCAATGCCGTGCGCCTTCAGGCGGGGGATGATATCGAAAATCTCGTCCGACGGTGCCCATTGCCCATGGGGCAGCAGCGTGCCGTCGAGATCGCAGGTGACAAGGCGTATCATAGCGGTAGACTTCTTCCTTTACAGTTGCATAATCAACATCATTATACCGCGTTCATGTATACATCGCAAGAGGAAATTGCGAAAAGATGGCGCAGAATTTAAGAAAAGTTTACACTTTCCGCGCCGGAAATCTATTGAATTCTGCATAGCAAAACCATATAATAGAGTTATAATGGAAAATGTTACGATAAGGATCGCCCGATTTTATAAAAGGTAGGCGTATATATGTCGAAATTCAGTGTAAAAAAGCCGATGACGGTGTTTGTAGCGGTGGTCATGGTGATCATCCTCGGCATCGTGTCGTATACACGCATGGTGCCCGATCTGTTGCCGAGCATTGATCTTCCCTATGTGCTGGTGGTCACAACCTATCCCGGTGCAACTCCCGAAAAGGTGGAGCAGGAGGTCACGCGTCCGCTCGAGCAATCGATGGCGACGCTCGAGAACATCAATAAGGTGCAGTCTTCATCGGCGGCAAACTATTCCATGATCATTCTGGAGTTTACCGATGACGTGAATATGGAAAGCATCACGGTGGACATTCTGCAAAAGGTCAGCTTGATCGAGGGCGCGTGGAGCGACATGGTCGGCACACCGACGATTTTGAAAATCAACCCGAATATGCTGCCTGTCATGGTGGCAGCGGTCGGTATGGAAGGCAAATCGACTGCCGAGGTTTCCGAGTTTGCCGAAAAGACACTGATCCCCGCACTGGAAGGTACTTCGGGCGTTGCATCGATCACAGCGGAAGGCATTTTGGAAGAAACCGTGACCGTGTCCTTTGATCAAGATAAGATCGATGCGCTGAATACGAAGTTGCGCGCCGCAATCGATAAGACGATCGACGAGGCGAAGGAAGAGCTCGACAGCGCCCAAGCGGAACTCAACGCGGGCAAGGCGGAAATCAACGCCGGCAAGGATGCGCTTGAAAGCGGCAAAGATGAATTTAATGAACAAACGGGCAATGCGCAGGCGATGCTGGATGCTAAGCAGAAAGAGCTGCAGGATACCAAGCAAAAGCTGAACGAGCAAAAGGCGCAGTTGCAAACACAGCAGTCGACGATCGAGGAAACCGAGTCGATGCTCGTTGCTGTGCGCGATGCACTCGTGGAGCTTGAAGACAATGCGGCGGCGTTGGAAGCCGAGATCGCGTTGCTTAGAGAACTGGAAGAAAAGCTTGCCCCTTTGGTTATAAAAGAAGCGGAGTTTGAGGCGGCGAAGCTGGCGATTACGGTGGATCCGAATCTGGATGATGCGCAAAAAGCAGCGGCGCTTGCCGAGCTGGAAGCAAGCGAGGAGTATATCGCCACCATGGCGGCGCTTGCTGAAATCGATGCGCAGCTGGCGGCACGCGAATTGACGCGTGAGCAGATCGGTGCTGCGATCGTGCGTGAGCAAGCAACGCTCGTTGCCGTGCGGGCGAGCTTGACCGCTGCCGAAGCGGCGCTTGCCGAGCTTGGTATGGATCGCGCAATGCTGGACGCCACGCTTGCGGAGCTGCAAAGCGGCAAGGAACAACTGACGGCGGGAATCGCCGCTATTGATGATGCGATCGCGCAGCTGGATGCGGGACAAATGCAAATCAGCGAAGCGCTTAATGAGTTGGAAAAGCAAAAGACGGCGGCGATCCTGGAGATGAGCACTGCCACCGCGCAACTGCTCACGGGCGAGGTGCAGCTGAATATGGCTGCCACCCAAATCGAGCAAGGTCTCGAAGCGGTGGAGGAAGGTCGCGAAACGGCGTATGACAGCGCGGATCTGCATGAGATTTTGTCCATGGACACCGTCTCGGCATTGCTGGTGGCGCAAAACTTCTCCATGCCTGCGGGCTATGCGGTGCAGGAGGGAGAAAGCACGCTGGTCAGCGTGGGCGACGAGGTCGGCTCGTTCGAGGAGCTGCGCGACCTGGTGCTGATCGATTTGAACATGGACGGCATCGAACCCATCCGCTTGTCGGATGTGGCGGCGGTGGAGCGCACCGATAACAGCGACGCGGTGTATGCGCGCATTAACGGTGAAAGCGGCGTGATGCTGTCCTTCTCCAAGCAATCAACGTATGCCACTGCCGAGGTTTCGGAAAACCTGCTGGGGCGTTTTGAGGAGCTCGCCGAGGAGCACGAGGGGTTGACCTTCGAGCCGCTCATGGATCAAGGCGATTACATCTTTATGATGGTGGATTCCATCGTCCAAAATCTGCTGCTCAGCGCGCTGTTTGCGGTGCTCGTTTTGTTCTTGTTCCTCAAGGATATTAAGCCGACGCTGATCACGCTGCTGAGTATTCCCGTGTCGGTATTGTTTGCCATCACGCTGATGTATTTCTCGGGCGTTACGCTCAACATGATCTCCATGTCGGCACTTGCCGTATCGGTGGGTATGCTTGTTGACAATGCCGTTGTGGTTATCGAAAACACCTTCCGCCTGCGCCAAAAGGGTGTCGATCCGTTGCGCGCGGCGGTGGCGGGCGCGTCGCAGGTGGCGGGCGCGGTTACCGCCTCGACCCTCACGACGATTTGCGTGTTTGCGCCGATCGTGTTTGTGGACGGCATGACCCGTGATCTGTTTACGGATATGGCGCTGACCATGGGTTATGCGCTGCTCGCGAGCTTGATCGTGTCGCTGACGCTGGTGCCTGCCATGTCGCATAAGCTGCTTGCAAACACGAAGGAGCATACGCACAAGCGTATGGATGCTTTCCTCGGTGTTTATCGCAAATTGCTCGGCTTTGCGCTGCGTCGCAAAGCACTCGTGCTGATCGTGACGGCGGTGTTGCTTGTGGCGAGCTCAGGGCTTGCTCTGATGCGCGGATTCATCTTTATGCCGCCGATGAGTTCGACGCAGTTGACCGTGACGGTCACAATGGATGATGAAAGCACCGCTGACGACACTAAAGCCGTCACGAATGCGGCGATGACACGCATCCTGGAAATTGAGGGTGTTGAAACCGTCGGTGCGACGCTCAGCAGCGATCTGCTGTCGGGCGCGGCGGATGCCGGCTCGTCCACCATGTATGTGCTGCTGGATGAAAAATATATGAAGAAGAGCGCGGTTATCGTTGATCAAATCAATGAAACCTGCGCCGATTTGGACGGCGAGGTCGTTGCGACGGGATCGGGACTTGATTCCAGCATGGCGATGCTCACCGGCTCGGGCGTGTCGCTGAATGTGTATTGCGACGATTTGAATGTGTTGCAAGCAACGGCGTCGGATATCGGCAAGGTGTTGGGTACGGTGGAAGGCTTGCACAATGTGAGCGACGGTTCGGCGGAAGCAGAGCCCGCGCTGCATTTCACCGTCGATAAAGAAAAGGCGGCGAAAAACGGCTTGACCGTGGCGCAGGTGTATGCGGAGATCGCGGCATTGCTCACCACCGAAGCGAACGCCACCACGCTGACCGAGAACGGCAAGACCTATGATGTGACGATTATCGGACGCGATGCACCGACCCCGGCGGATGTGGTGGACCATGTGTTCACCGTGACGGGGAAAGACGGCGAAGAAAAACAGGTGAAGCTGGCGGATATTGCCACTGTGAAAGAAACCACGACGCCCGCGGCGATCAACCGCGACGATCAGCGCCGCTATATCACTGTGTCGGCGGAGGTTGCCGAAGGGTATAATGTGACGCTCGCGACCGATGCTGCTGAAAAAGCGGTGGCGGGCATGACGCTGCCCGACGGTGTGACCGTCGAATTCACGGGCGAAAACGAAATGATCATGGAATCCATGGAACAAATGCTGCTGATGCTGCTCTTGGGCGTTATCCTGGTCTATCTCATCATGGTGGCACAGTTCCAGTCGCTCAAATCGCCCTTCATCGTGATGTTCACCATCCCGCTGGCGTTCACGGGCGGCTTCCTCGCCTTGCTTATCACGGGCATGGAAGTGAGCGTGATCTCGCTGATCGGTTTTGTCATGCTGTGCGGTATTATTGTGAACAACGGTATCGTGTTGGTGGATTATATCAACCAGCTGCGCAGCGAGGGTATGACGAAGCACGAAGCGCTTATCGAAGCGGGCGCGACGCGTATGCGCCCCATCTTGATGACGACGATCACGACGGTGCTCGGCCTGGTGATGACCGCCGTCGGCTTCGGCAGCGGCAGCGAAATGATGCAACCGATCGCCATTGTGTGCATCGGCGGCCTGGTGTATGCGACGCTGATGACGCTGTTCGTCGTACCGATTTTGTACGATATCTTTAACCGCAAGGAAGAATGGAATGTCGTAACCGACGACCAACTCACCGATGTGGAAGAATAAATCTGTAAAAGCGGATCGCTGCGGCGATCCGCTTTTTCATTTACTATTCGTCTTGTCATCACAAGAAATACACAGCTGTGTGGTAGAAATGCCGTATAAGTAGTATGTTTTAAATGAAAAGGAGCGGATAGTCTATGCGAAAACGACAACAAATGTTCGCGCTGTTTTGCTGTGTGATGTTGCTGCTTGCGGCATTGCCTTCGGCGGCGTTTGCGGCAACGGCTGCAAACACTTTGATCGCGCAAATGACATACACGGGCGGCACGGCAGGCACCGATGTCGCGGGCGATAAAACGGCGGGCTATCCGCTGTCGCTCGGCGATGCCACGATACATGCGTCGGTCAACGGTACGGATGCGCGCAAGCTGGAATGGACATCGGATGCGTATGTAAACGGCGACGCATCGGCGGTGCAACCGACCATGACGGCGGGCAACAATAATCCGTGGGGCAGCGGCGCGTATATTGAGGTGCGCTTGTCCACGGTGGGCTACAGCGATATCCGTTTCAGCGCCAAGCTCGGCGGCACAAAAAAAGGGCCGCGCGATTTTGCGCTGCAATACAGCACCGACGGCGTGAATTTTACCGCCGTTGCGGGTGCGACTTACAGCATCACCACCAACAAAACGATGCAGCAAGCGTTTCACAATGTGGCGCTGCCTGCCGCAGCGGCGGGCGCAAAAACGCTCTATGTGCGCATGGCAGTCACCTCCGACACGCTTATCAACGGCAACACGGGTCTTGTCGGTGCAACGGGCGGCGAGACCGCGGTGAACGATATTGTCATCACGGGCGCGGGCGAGGTGCGTTTCTTCGCGCAGGGCGATGTTGACCGCGACGGCAATATTAACACGGCGGACGCGCGCAATGTACTGCAAAACACGATCGGCACCGTCACTTTCGATGAGCAGCAAATGCAGCTCGCGGATGTGGACTTCAGCGGTGATATTACGACTGCGGATGCGCGCAATGTGTTGATTGCTTCTCTGGGCGGCGATACGCCTGTATATGTTGTTGCGCATAACGGCGGCGCGAATGCCCCGACGAGTGGTAATGTCATCACGTTGCTCGGCACTACCGCCTCCGTGGAAGGCACGGGCGCTTCGGTCAGCGGCGATACTGTTACGATCACCGACGCGGGCGATTATACCATCACAGGCACGATGACCAACGGTCGCGTTGTGGTGGCGGCGGACGAGACGAACGACAATGTTACGCTCTATCTCGATAATGCGTCGATCACCTGCACATATACTTCGCCGCTGTTTGTACAATCGGCGGATAATGTGGATATCATCCTGTGTGACGGTACGACCAACACCCTCACCGACAGCGCAAGTTATACCGACACCACCTCGAATGCAGCACTTGCTGCCAAATGCGATATGGATATTGACGGCACGGGTGCGTTGGTTGTTAACGGCAACTATCATAACGGTATCGACACCAATGATGATTTGAAGATCAAGAACGGCAAAATCACGGTGAAGGCAGTAAACCATGCGCTTAAGGGCAACGATTCAATTACCGTTAACGGCGGCACGCTTACTCTGACGGCGGGCGCCGACGGTATGCAGGCGGATAATACTTCCGATACCACCAAGGGTTATATTACGATCAATGACGGCACGATTGACATCACCGCCGCTAACGATGCGGTTCAGGCGGAGACGGCGTTGGTCGTTAACGGCGGCACGATCACGGCGAAAACGGGCGGCGGCAGCACAAGCTCGCCGAGTTCGTCGGATACGAACAGCTATAAAGGGCTCAAAGGCACGGGCAGCGTCACTGTGACGGGCGGTGTTATCACGCTTGATTGCAAAGACGATACGGTACACAGTAATGCCGATGTGCTGCTCGCGGGCGGCACGCTGGATTGCTCGAGCGGCGATGACGGCATCCATGCCGACGGCACGCTTACGATTGAAGATCCCACCGCGCTGACCGTGCGCAAGAGTTACGAAGCGTTTGAGGGTGTGAACATGGTTGTCAAGGGCGGCACCTCGCGCTTCACCGCGAGCGATGACGGCGTGAACGCGGCAGGCGGCACGGATGACAACAGCGGCTATTGGTATGTGCAAAACAATCTGCTGTATGTCGTGTCTTCCACGACGGCGGGCTATACGCTCAAACTGAACACTAACCTCACTTTTGATGTCAACACCCAAACTTATTTGGTTACCGATTTGAACAGCACGACACCGTATGACATCGTGTTGGATATCGACAGCAAAGCAGGTGCAGGCTCGCCTGCCTTCTCCACCGATTGGTACAGCGGACTCGGTGCGACGGCAAGCGACGTCGCGAGCGGGTATATGCCCGCGACCAACGCCTCGAAAACCGCGGCACTGGATATGAAGGGCTATTTCGATTGGAACGGTGTCCCGTCCGACGGTAAGGCGACGGTGCAAAATGTGTGGATCAAGCTGAGCGGCAAGGGCAACATTTGCCTCGGCGCGCTGCAGTTGAGCAATAACGACGGCATCGCGTCGTGCGGCATCGCGGCAACGGGCAGCGTGATCGAAGCCACCGCGGCGCCCGACGCGAATGTGCTCAACCTTTTGGAAGGCACCGCGTCTTGCGCGACCTCGACGGGCAGCAGCTCCTCGACGGGCGGCATGATGGGCGAAACCGTCGGTAGTCTGACGATGACGGGCGGTTACATGGCGGTGTATGCGGGCGGCGACGGCATTGATGTCAACGGCAATGCGGTCATAACGGGCGGCACACTGATCGTACACGGCCCGACCGACAGTGGGAACGGTGCGCTGGATTATGACGGTACTTTTGTCGTGAACGGTGGCTTGCTCATCGCGGCGGGCAGCAGCGGCATGCTGCAAACACCCGGCACCTCGTCGACACAATATACGCTCAGCGTCAAGAGCAGCGCCAGCCGTTCGGGCGGCACGGCGTTCGGCATTTTGGATGCGAGCGGCAACACGATCGTGGCGTTTAAACCGAGCAAGACCTATCAGGCGGTGGTCGTGTGTGCGCCGACGATCACGAAATCCACTACCTACACTGCTTACTACGGTGGTTCGTGCAGCGGCAATGAGACCGACGGCTTGTACGACGGCAAATACACCGCAGGCACCTCCATCGGCAGTGCGACAGTCTCGTCAATCGTCACCTCGATCGGCAGCAGTAGCAGTGGCGGTGGCACTCGTCCCAGCAGACCGTGATAAGGAGGAAACACTATGAAGAACATCGGCATATGCCTGCTGGTGGTGCTGATCACGGCGATGCTGTGCGCAGCGCCTGTCAGCGCGGCGCAGCGTGTGGAAATTGCGGTCATCGATTTTGCAAACGATAATGCGGTCGCGGAGGATAACCTCTCGGTCAGCGGTTACGGCGATAAAGACAGCGGTTATGCCACCTCGATAGGCGGCGCACGGGTGTATGCGTCGGTCAGCGGTACCGATCTGCGCAAGCTGGAGTGGTCAAAGGGCGAATACGGCACCGAGGGCATGCAACCTGTTATGACGGGTGGCACCAAAAACCCCTGGGGCAGCGGTGCGTATATTGAGGTGCGTGTCCCGACAGCGGGCTATACCGATATCGCGTTTTGCGCATCGATCGGCTCGACCAACAAAGGTCCGCGCGACTATCATTTGCAATACAGCACCGACGGCAAAACATTTCACAATGTTGCGGGTGCGACTTTCACGGTAACGATGAACAAAACGCTGTATGCGGCGTTTAACGAGGTGGCGTTGCCTGCCGAAGCGGCAAACTGCGCGATGCTGTATGTCCGTATCGCAGTCGCCTCCAATATTTTGGTCAACGGCACGGCGGGTTTGATCGGCTCGGCAAGCGGCGAGACCGCGATCAACCATGTGAAGGTCAGCGGCACGCCGATCGCAACGACCGCTGCTTCGACGGCAACCTCGCCGACCGCTGAGAGCGACGGCACGAGCGCTTCGGCAGCGGCATCTACCGCTGAGGGCGGCAGCACCGCTGGCCCGTCGGCGGGTGCTTCGCCAACCACCACAGTGGCGGCCGAGGCGACCTCCGCGGCATCGCCGTCGGCAAAAACCGCCGATGTGTCGCGTGCAGCGATCGCTTTCACGGTCGCCTTCGGCGGCGCAGCTGTTCTCCTGCTTGCG
>JAZURB010000203.1:0-13303 GCA_045605945.1 Acutalibacteraceae bacterium | reverse complement strand
CTACGATCCGACTTGCCGCCGACATAGAAGATGGAAACCTGGGGAATGAAGGTGTTCGCGCCCATGTTCTGGATCGCGAGAGCGCCGGTCGCCGACTCGGTGCTGCCCTCAGCCGCGATCGCCGCCAGAGCGTCGGTCAGGTTGATGGTGCCCTTGTAGGTACCTGCGGGAGCGTCAGCATCAGAGTTCGCCAGACCGGAAACACCGGCAGCGTCAGCGATCGCCTTGCCCAGCTTGATGTTGAGGCCGTTGATGCCGATCATCAGGTTGAACTGGCAATCCACAGCTTCGATTTCGTAGTACAGGGTGTTCGCAACAGTCCAGTCCATGGACGGATAGTTGTCGAGCATCAGGGTACGGATGCGGGGCCAGTACAGATCGCCTTGGCCGTCCTTGCCGTTACGCTTCAGGGTCAGCGAGCCGTCCTCGTTGTAGGTGGTGTCGAGGAAATTCTCGTAACCGGTCTCAGCGGGGTCGTCGTCAAAGCGTTGGCAGCCGCAGCCGTCGATCAGGCACTCGGCTTCCCACATGTCGTCGTTCTCACGGCCGGGCTCGCAGGGGAACCAGCGGATACCTTCGACGGAGGTCTTCGCTTCGTCAGCGAAAACGCTTGCGCTCATTGTCGAAATGCTCGCGATCAGAGCGATGCACATGACAACAGCAAAAATTTTCTTGAACATGTTGTTTGCCTCCTCTTGGAAATTGTTTTTATTAGCCGACTATACCGGTACGCTCAATACTTTGGACAAAGTATTTCTGCAGGTACAAGTACAGCAACAGCGGCGGAATAATGAACAGCAAGCATCCCGCAAAGACGACGACCGTCTCGCCGAGACCGCTGTCCGTGGTGGCGACCTCGGACGACTTCGCAACCATTCTCTTCAAGATGGAGATCTTGGTCGCAAACATCGACTGGCCGCTCATCATCATCTGGGCATAGTAGTAATCGTTCCAGTACCAGACGATAGAGAACAGGGTGACAACCAGGAACGGAGCACCCGCGTTGGGGACCATAACCTGCACGAAGGTACGAAGCTCCGAGCAGCCGTCCACACGCGCAGCGTCCTCAAGTTCCTTAGGCATGCCCTTGAAGAACTGCATAAACACGACAATAAACAGACCCGAACGCAGGCCCATGCCCATCGCCGCCGTGACGTAATAGCACCATTCGGTGTTGGTCAGGTTGATCGAGATATCGCCCAACGCCACCTCATACAGACCGGTCCAATCACCGATCGCCGAGATCAGCGTGCTGATACTGAACGGCGAGAAGAAACGGGTCTGGGTAAACAGGGGGATAATGTAGGTCTGAATCGGAACGATGATGGTCAGGATCGCCAGACCCATCAGCACGGGAGCGAGCTTCATTTTATAGCGCGCCAAAGCGTAGCCGGCCATCGAGCAGGAGATCAGCGAGAGGATGGTGCTGATAACCACGATACGGCTGGTAAACAGCACGGTGGTGGGATATTGCACCAGTTTCCACGCGATCTGCAGGTTTTCATAGGTGATACCACTGGGAATCCAGATGATACTGGGGTTGGTCATGTCTTCCGCGGGACGAATCGCGCGGGTCGCCATGATCAAGATGGGATAAAGCAGAACATACGCCATACCAATGATGAACGCATAGCGGAAAAGCGCATAAGCGATTTTCGGCGCATACGATTTCGCTTGGTAGCCAAATCCTTGGAGACGGGACTCGCGTCCTGCTACATTAACAGACGGTTTACTCATTTGTCCTATCTCCTTTCTTAAGCTTTCAACATTTCGGACATCGTCGTGTAGTTAAGAACAAGCAACACGATATCCAGAATCAACACAGCAGCGCCGAGCAGCAGGAAGATGAGCTTGGGCGTCTTCTTCTTGCAGTAAGCACCGACCATTGCCAGCACAAAGGCTGCCGCAAGGATCATGCTGAACAGCGAGAACTTGCCGTTGATAAACGCCTTGCTCGCCTCGTCCAGTTTCGCGATCGCATCGGCATTGACATTCTTGAGAATGCGGGGCAGCATAACGCCGACCACAAACGCAAGGTCGATACCCACGACGAGATAACGCAAACGGCTGGAACCGGCGATGAGCGCCGCGCCCTCAAGCAGGATCACAACGATGATCAGGAAGTAGATCATCGCTTCCGCGGAAGCGTGACCGTATTCCATGTTCGCCGAGTAGGACATGATACTCGCCATAACGGGGTTGGTCATATCGGTAAAGCTATCGATCATCGAATAGACGAGCACGATGACGATGGTGGATTTCACCGAGGGAACGGTGACTTTCCAGAAAGCTTCCCAAGCATTCGCACCTTCGATGGAGCACACCTCATAGTACGAAGCAGGGACACCTTGCAGTGCACTCAAGAACAACAGGATCTGCAGACCCGATTTCCAGGACAGGTCAAAGACCTGCGAGGTGACGTTCGAGAGGAACTGCACCAGCTTGTTCGGCAAGCCGAGCTGCAGCAGGAAGGTGTCGATCGAGCCGGTCTGGAAGATCGCGGTCGAATCCGCACCCATGCTGTTGTTGATAAAGACGTCCTCGTTGATGATCTTCAGCACCATCGACGAAGCGACGATCACAGGCAGGAAGAACAGCGCACGGGCGAACAAACGACCGGGGAACTTCTGATTCAGGATCAACGCAACGAAGAAGGAGAAGATCGTGATGATCGGGACGTTGGTGAGCAGCGAACTGACCGACTCAAGCAGGTTGGTCATGAAGTTGGGATCGACTTGGAGAATGTATTTATAGTTCTCCGCGCCGACTGCGACGGTCGAAAGACCGTCCGCGCTCAGACGAATGTCATTGAAGGAATAGAAAACCGACATGACAAACGGAATGATGAAGAAGCTGATAACACCGATCAGCCACGGGATCAGGAAGAAATATCCCGACACACGCGTTTTACGCTCAAGTGACATTGAACATTTCCCCCTTTCAAACGATCGCAAAGCTCATGGCTTCAACGGCAGCGCCGTCAACAGTCACAGCTTTATTGGTGTAGTTGACAATGACCTTCACGCCGTTATCGTAGGTAACAACAGCAACGTTGTCCTTGCGGCTGTGATTGACCATCTTCGCATCGCCCACCGCTTCGCTGTACTTCGCGTACTCCGCGTAGCGAGCTTTGATCTGCTCGGCAAAGTTTTTGTAGGTTGCCGAATAGAGGAAGGTGTGGTCGGTATTGAGCAGCGCTTCGCTTTCCGCGTTGATCAGCGCATACTTCATATTGGTGCCGTATTCGACATGGCGCAGGAACGACTCATCCGACACATCGGTGATGTTCATGCTCTCGCCGCCGAAGTTCTTGACACCGCGCAGGATAGCCTGCAGGAAGGGGATATCGCCGTCGAACAGCAATTCCTTACTGCTGCAAACGGGAATGTCCACGATGTCCGCCGCATAAGCGAACAGGTAGGCGTTCGGATTGCTCATGGTGATCGACGCACCGGCTTGAATCAGTTTATCGAACTCCGCCGATTGCACATCCACAAGGGCGCCGCGTTGCAGGCCTTCGGGAGCAAGGTCGGAATAGAGTTGCACGGCTTCCGCATCGAAATACAGCGCGGTGTAGCCGGTTTCACCCATCGCCGCAACGATTTGATCGGTGCCCTGAGCGTAAGTATCGCCCTTCACGAGGTAATACGGCTTTTTGGTCAGATCCATGGTGTTGCCGTTCAGAGAGAAGGGATGCACCTTGATCGGAGCGATGTTGATAACATCCGCCGTATCCTTCGTGGTGGAGAAGCCGTGACCGTTACCGGGCAGGGTCACGAAGTCCGCCGACACACCGACCGTGAGATTATTCTCACCGGCGTAAGCGACCAATGCATCCAGATCTTTGGTGCCGCCCAGCGAACCGGAGGGATCCAGAGTGACTTCAATGTCGCCTTTGAAGAAATCGTTGGAGAAGTTGAGATAATTCGCGCTGATCTCGGTCACGCCGCCCGCTTTCAGGTCGGCGAGGATCTCTTGCGCTTGACCGAAAGAGGTCAGCGTCTGGCGCGCATTGTACACAATACCGACAAACGACTTTTTCTTGGAAACGGCGCCGTAGAAATCCACATAGAATTCGTTGGCGATCGTATCCTGCGCCAACCAGCCACGCTCGATGAGCGTCTCGCGGTAAGCAGCGGCCAGCGTCATGTACGTATCGTCCTTGCCGTCGGTGAAGTGATACTCGACCGTATAGGTCTCGTCCGCCACAGGATCGGTCGCGTTGTACAGCGCGATCGAGGTGTCGCTGGAAACCTGACCCATAAGCGGGATCTCGTAGCTGATGCGCAGGGTGGCGGTGGTGTACACCACATTGTAGCCACCGACAAGGCGGTTACCCGAGGTCGCCGCATTCAGCGTTGCCGCTTCGGCACCCGAAGTAACCTCGGCGAGCATGCCGTTGCCGTTTTTCACCATACCGAACACCGGCAGGTTCACGGTTTCGCTGCGGGAAGTCACGATATCGGTCTCGATGACCTGCGCCATATCGGTGCCGTAAAATTCCTTCGCATAGCGAATGCCGTCGGCATTTTTCTGATTGTTGAATTCCACGATCGCGCCCGAGCCGTCGGGGATCACGAGATAACCTTCATCCTCTTCACCGGCTGCGCCGAAATAGGTGAGGAAATCCATGGTGTTGATCGTGTTTTTGCTCTCGGAAGCGTCGATCTCGTTGTAGAGGATCGAAGCAGCCATACCGCTCTCCGTCAGCACATACTGCACGGGGATGGTGACCTTCACATCCTTGAAGTTGTAGTCCACACGCAGGCCGTTCTCGATCACGGTAACGGAAGCAGCTTTTTTCATAACGCTGCCCGAGTAGGAGTTGGTCTCCTTCTTCTGCATGGATTCGTTGGTATAACGAAGATGCAGCACGGAACGAATACCGGTGTTGGCAATACCCTCGGTGTAAGGGTCGGTGCCGAGCGCGATGGGCGGGTTGGAATACCACACCTCGCCGGTTTGCTTATCGGTAAGGCTGACAAAGGTAGTCGCCTCATCGTAAGCAAGGATAAAGCGATCGTTCGAGGCGGCCTTCACAAAAGTGAAGGTCTCGGTCGCCTCGGGATCTTCGGGGTTTTCGGAAACGATGGTTTCCACCACCTCACCGGCTGCCACATCGGCAACAGCCGCGTCGGTGTTTTCGGTGTCAGCGTCGGGGGTGTCGGGTGCGGCGTAAGCCGTAAATACAGACCCGACAATCAGGACAACACTAAGCACCAGAGCCAAAATTCTCTTTTTCAATGTTATCCCTCCTTATTAAAATCCGACAACTTGTCTGTAAGCAACCTCGGTGACAATGCTTTCCACGAAGGAGAAGAACTGCACGAACAGGTTGAACATCAGGAACACGATAAACAAGACAACGACCATGCCGAGAATCGTAATGAGAATCGAAAGAATGGTCTTGCCGAAGGAGTACATATGCACGCCTTGAATGGCGAACACCGCCATGACGATCGCCCAGCCGAAGCCGAGGATCTGCAGGTAGGTAAGGAAGGTCGCCTCATCCGCCGTCAACATGTTGGAGAGCAGCGTGTAGAAGAACGTGGTGAACGTGAACGGGATCGTGGCATACGCCATGTAGATCCAGACGTTACGCAGGGTGCCCTTACCTTCCTGGAAGGTGGACATCAGCCAGTTGACCAACACAAAGAGCGCGAGAGCGCCGACAACGCCGACGATCGTAAAGATCACGTTGTAGTTCTGGCCGTTTTTGCCGTTGAAGATGAAGCCGCTGTACAGCGCGCGAATTGCGGAGCTGAAGAAGAAGAAGAACACGGCAATGTTCGCAATCGTCATCGAGTGCTTCTGATTGTAGCGCATCTCTTCGTAGCCGTCGATCGGGTGGAGCATCGTATGCAGCACATACTTCACTTTGCCCGACTCGTCAAGCACGACCTTCTTCTCTTTGATGATGCCCTTCTTCTTGAGGATGCTGCGCACGATGAGGAACAACGCCAGCGCAGCGATCACGATCAGGAAGGGGACGACCAGGCTGTTCATAACCTCGCCGCGATGCATCTTGAACGCCATCGAATAGTTTTCCTGGTCATGCGCCAGATAGAAGGCATCCATAGCTGCCTTGTAATCCTTTTGCATGTAGAGAGCTTTACCGATGCCGCGATAACCGAACTCATAGTTCATACACTCGGTCACAACCGCCTTGAAGGGCTCCATGGAAGCAGCGTAGTCGCCGTCATGGTAGTAACTCTCGCCGAGGCGGACATTGTAGCCGAAGGTGGTGGGCTCAAGAACGGTCACCGTTGCGTACACCTCGTCAAGAACGAGGAGCTTATCGCCCCACGACTCAAGGTCGGTGCCGTCGGTGAAGGTGCCTTCCTGCGTACCCTTACCGCCGAAGATATACATCTCGGTGCCTTCGGGAGTGTACTGGAACAGGCGCTGCCAGGTGGAGTCGAACGCGGTAATGAAACCTTTATCATCAACCGTAATGGCGTTGAAATTGGTTCGCAGATACTGACCGCCGACGCTCGTCAGGCTGATATCGCCGAATTGCTCTTTGTAATCCAGAACGTTGTTGCTCTTGCAGTTGATCTTACGGATCAACTCATTCATATCATCGGTCGTACCGCGCACGCCGTAGATGAAGGCGCCTTCTTCATCGATACAGAAGTTGCTGTACTCGGAAGGCAGGGTTTGCGAGGTGCGCTCCTCCTGCGCTTCGGTGCGGAAGGAGTCGATGATCTGCTGGAACACGGTGCCCAGGGTGCGGGACACTTCGTTGGAACCGAAGTAGCCAAGGAAGGTGCCGTCCTGCTCCATCATGATGATGCCGCGATAATCGTTCTCAACCTGCACATACAGGATGCCGAGATGATCGGTGAGTATCTTCATGGGGAGGTATTCTTCGTTCTTATAGGTCACCATGGCGGATTGCGGCTTCGGCAGGCTGCGTGCGATGACGCCTTCCTTGTCGAAAACATACACCATGTGTCCCAGACGGTCGCAGATGTAGATCTGACCTTCGTCATCGATCCACAGGCCGCGCACATCGTTGAACATAAACGGCGTGCCGTTCAGGTTTTTGAAATACACCGTGTCAACGAGCTTATACTTCGCATCCAACACAAGCAGGCGGGTGTTGCCGAATTCGGCTTCACCGTGGCCCGTGTCGAGAATGAAGAGCTGCTCGTTGCGGATGACCATGTCGACAGGAGTAACCATGCCGAGGTCGTAACCAATCGTCGCCGTGACCTTATACGGATCGGGGATCTCGTTGGATTGGGCGTTATGGTTGTAAACATAGGATTTGCCGGTGCCTTGCGCAGCGGCAGGGATCGAGAGCACGATGACAAGAATCATCATTACTGCCAAAATGGCTTTCATCTTTTTCATTCAGCTCTCCCCCCTTAATCCTTAATACCGGAGTGCGCCATGGTCTCCATGACGTTACTCTGGGAGATGACGAACACCAAGATCGGCGGAATCATCAAGATGATAGCGGCAGCGGAGCCGACGCCCGCACGGGCGATACCCGCCGTAGCGACCTGACCCATAGCAGCAGGCAGCGTCTTCCATGCCTCGTTATAGATAACGTTGGCGCCGGTGGTGTTCCACACAGCCTGGAACTGGAAGATCATCATGGTGAACAGCACGGGCTTGATGTTGGGAACAACGATCGAAGCCCAGATGCGGAATTCGCCTGCGCCGTCCATACGACCCGATTCGAGCACCGCGTTGGGCAGGATCTCCAAGTACTGCACGCACAGGAAGACGCCCATCGTGCTCGCTAAGGTCGGGAGCAGCACGCCCAGCGGATTATCAACCAGACCCATGTACGCCAAGATGATGTACTGCGGGATCGCGGTGATCGCGGGCGTAAACATCAGCGCCAAGGTGATGAGCTCGTTGAAGCCCTTCTTACCGGGGAACTCATGCTTTGCCAGCGGATACGCGGCGAGCGTTGCGAACACGAGGTAAGCCACCGTGGAGGTGATGGAGATGAACAAGCTGTTGAACAGATAGCGTTCAAACGAGATCCACATGTTGGAAATAACCAAGCCGAGTTGCTGGAAGTTTTCCGTTGTGGGGTTGTTCGGGACAATCGGGGGCGGGAACAGGAAGAACTCCTCAGGCGGTTTGAATGCCGAGGTGATAGCGTACACAAGGGGGAACGCCATGAATGTACCCATGCCGAACAGCAACAATGCGAGGCCGATGGTACCGCCCAGCGAACGCTGCTGCTTTTTCGGAGTTGCAAACTCCATTGCCTTTTTGTTGCGGCGTGTCATTGCCATGTTTTTCCTCCCCCTTTCTTACCATTTGAGCAGTCGGAAAATCAACTTCTTCGACAGCACGATCATGATGAACAGGATAACACCGATGCAGCAGGCGTAACCCATTTCGTATCTCACCGAACCGTAGTCGGTGATGTAGTTCAGAATGGTCATGGTCGAATAGTTAACCGACTGATAACCACCGGTCAAGTCTTGCGAGACCTGGCCGCAGGAGAATGCACCCGAGATCGCCATAACCGCACCGAACAGCATCATGCTCTTCATGTTGGGAATGGTGATGTAGTACAGCTCTTGGAAGCGGTTCTTAACGCCGTCGATTGCACCTGCCTCATACTGCGATGCATCCACGCCTTGGAAACCGGCGATGAAGGACAGGAAGCTGACACCCAGCGACAGCCAGATCTGGACAACGATGACGATGGTCAAGTTGTAAGCGGGATCGGTCAGCCACAGCACGGGCTCGCGCAGGATGCCGAGCTGCATCAACGAAGCGTTGACGATACCGTAGGAGTCACCCGAGAACAGGTAAGTCCAGATGAAGTACACGTTGGCGGAGACCGACGGTGCATAGAACACGATGGTCATAAACACGCGAAGGGCTTTGGGCATCTCGTTGATGACCCACGCCATGAAGAACGAGAACAGATAGCCGAGCGGTCCGCACAGGAACGCCAGGATCATCGTGTTCTTAAAACCAATCAGGAAGATGTCATCCTGAAACAGGCGAATATAGTTGTCGATCCCGAGGAAAGTCGGCGCTTGCAGCATGTTGAAATCGGTGAAGCTGAGCAAGATAGCCGCGAGGACCGGCAAAACCGTGAAGATAAAGAAACAAATCATGAACGGCGCCAGCATCACATAGGATGATGCACTTTTATACATGCGCCGACCGAGCGAGTGCTCGCGTTTGATCGTCATATCCACGACCTCCTTTTCTCTCAAATTTTTAGTCCGCAAATTCCTCGATCTTTCTTGTCAATTCCAGATTGATCTGCTCACTCCAGTAGAGGAGTTGCTCGGTCGGATTCTCGGAATTCAGGACAGAGGTCATAAACGCACTGTTGATAGCTCTGGAAGTAAAGTAACTGCCGGGCAGCTGCTCGACGAACACAAGGTTGTTCATCTGCGCATTCAGCGCATCCAGCTGCTCCTCGTTCCACGGCAGGTCTGCCATGGCTTCGACATTCGCCGTTGCATAACGGCCGCCGGCGCCGAGAACAGCCTCGATACGAGTACCGAACTCAGCCTGGGTCTCTTTGCTGACCCACCATTTCAGGAATTCCCAGCCCGCATCCGCGTCATCGCCGATGCCCTTGAACATAACGGAGGCAGACTCGGTTGCCGCCTGGTCGTTGTTCACGGTGCCGTCCTCTTGACGGACACCGGGGATGGGATACATCTCCCACAAGCCGTCAAGCTCGGGAATGGAAATGGAGAAGGTGTTATACATGGTGTAGTCGGCGAGCAGGATGGGCATCTCACCCGTGCGGAAACGGCTCATCGCGTCGTATTCCTGCGGGAACAGATAATCCGCATACAGCTCGACGGACATGTTGAACGCATCATACGCCACCTGGGTGTCCAGCGCAGTAGCCGTCAGCTCGTCGTTGTAGATCTGACCGCCCATCTGATACAGCAGGTTGGTAAAGATGTTGGAAGCGTTCATCGCGGAAATCTGGTTCATGTTACCGATACCGATTTCCATGTTGTTGCGGCTGACGATGGGATACACTTCGGTGAGCAGTTCGTCCCAGGTCTCGGGCAGCTCAAGTTTGAGTTCCTCAAGGATGTCCGTACGCACGAACATCATCTGATAGGACATCGTCTCGGGCAGTGCGTACACGCCGCCTTTGTACTCGAACGGGATCATCGCTTCGGCGACACCGTCATCGGTGACAAACCACTGCGCGACCTCATCGTAATCCTCAAACTGCGACAGGTCAACCAGCGCATCACGCATGGCGAAGTTGACCGGATCGGTGACGGCACGGGTCAGCGCGATGTCGGGGCCTTTGCCCGCCAGCGTCGCTTCAATGATCGCGCCGGTAACGAGTTCCAGCTCAACGCCGATGCCGGAGTTGGGCGTGAAGCTCGAGGTGATTTGCTGTTTCAGGACGTTCGCTTGGTCACGGCCGGATTGGATCCAGACATTGACCGATGCGGTAGTTTCAACGCCGTCCACCGCGGTGGAACCCATCGAAGAGTAGTCCTCGGTGAAGGAAGCGACGAAACGGTCGATCTTATGCTTTTGTTTTTGACCGAAGGTGGCATCGGCACGCGGCGCTTCGCCGTTGTCGCCGTAGAACTCCATGCGGTCGATCTCGAGGGGTTGCTCGGTGAACATCGAAATCCACGAGCCGATCGTCGAGATGTTGGATTTGAACGCGCCCAGACGGTCGCTCTTAGCGATCTCTTCGGGATCGTTGATCAAACGGTCCATCTGGCGGGTAATATTTTGGATCTTCGCGATCAGCGAGCTGTCATCACCGTAGTTTTCCGCAACCGCATCGGAGATTTCCTTAAGGTTGTCGTTCGCTTTGGTGAGATCCTTCACGAGCGTGGGGATCTGGGCTTCGATGTTGTAATCGCGATAATCGTCGGGCGAGCTGCCGGTGATCATGATCACATCACGATAGATGGTGTTGAGCTCCAAAACGGACTCTTGCATCTTTTCGGCAATCTCGGAGGAAGCGCCGAGCATGACCTCGAGGGCAATGGTGTTGACCTTGCCGGCCTCCAGATACACATACAGATCTTCGCCTTCTGCATTTTGCAGAGTAAAGGTCTGCCATTTAGTCTCATAGGGGAATTGCAGCGCGTTTGCCTCCGCAAACGGCACCTTGCCGTTCACATACAGGCGGCGGTGAGCTGCAACGCCGTCATAGAAGTTTTGGCGGAAGCGCACGGAGAATTTGTACAGGCCGCTTTCGGCAACCTCGACCTCCCAGTACGCCGTCTCACCCGTCAGCTTCCAGTTGGCGCCGCCGACGGTGTTGATCTTCACCTTCTTAGCGCTGTAGGGCTGGGTCTGCGGGTTGGTGATGTCGTTTTGACCGATGATGTACATCTCCGACTTGTAGTTAACCGCCTCACCCTGCACAACAACGGGCTCGGTGCCTTGATAGACACTGCCGCCGACCTTTGCAAGATAATCCTTGTAGGTCGGGAGCTCCGCTACGCGGGTCAGCGCGATGTTACGCATCTGAACATAGTCGGTAGACATCGCGAAGGTCAGCTTATGCTCGCCCTTGGTGAGGTAGAACATCATGGGCTCACTGTAATAACCTTCTTTATCATAGAGCGTATACGAGCGCCAAAAGTCTTCGACCTCGACCTGCTTGGGGTTGATATCATCCAACTCCTCGCCGGTCTCGCTCACATTCGCTTGGATTGCTGTTTCATTTTTCCACACACGCGCGATCTTAAGGTTGCCCGCCTCTTCAAAAGGCAGCTCACCGTCGATCAGCAGATCGTAAGTGGTGTTTTTGTTGCCGCGGACAGCATACATATACTCATAAGATAAGGTATAGTAGCCTTCCGCCTCCACAGAAAAAGGCACGACAATAGCGTCGGCATCGTCCGCCGAAATTGCGGCGTCCTTCTCCAACGGCATAATCGGATCGGCTTTTTCATTCGTGTCGTCGTGGTTTGCGAGATACTTCTTATATGTAGTAACCTCGTCTTCTGCCGATTCTTCATCATCGGCAGGCTCTTGCGCGTCAGCGTCCGCGGAAAGAACCTCCGCATCGACAGCAACATCCGCCGTCGCCGCTGCATCATCGTTAGTCGCCGCGCCCGTCATCGGGACGGCACTCATCAAAATCAGCACCGCCAAGATACACGATAAAAGGCGAATTCTTTTCATGAATCCTGTCACCCTTTCTTAT
The DNA here is from genome assembly GCA_045605945.1 of Acutalibacteraceae bacterium. Taxonomy (GTDB): domain Bacteria; phylum Bacillota; class Clostridia; order Oscillospirales; family Acutalibacteraceae; genus RGIG1959. Next base: position 1,155 of record JAZURB010000203.1, on the reverse strand, counting down.
TCACCGCCAACACACAGGAGCGGAAAATCCGCCCCTGTGTGCCGCGATGAAAATATTGCGTAGGAATTACTCGGCAGTGCCGGCATCCGCCGCGGCAGCTTCTTTCGCAGCCACCTCGGCAGCGATCTCTGCTACCATTTCGTTGAACTCGTCGAACTCCGCTTGCAGCGCGTTCTTCTGAGCGTCGAACACAGCCTGAACGGAAGTGTCGTTCGCTTGATAGTAGATGGGGGGAACGATCAGGGGATCGATGATGCCCAGATAGCAATCGCCGATACCGCGGATCATCTCAACGGAAACGGGCTCGTCTTTGATCTCTTCGATCATCGCGAGTTCGTCCTCGGTGAGGTTCAGGTCAAGCCAGGTGCTGCCTTCCTTGGAAGCGGCAACGTTACGGGACACGAGGGTCTCGAGACGGATGTAAGCCGCAGCACCGATGGGGTTCTCAGCCGCAGCAGCGATCGAGTAAGCCCACAGAGTCGCGGTGGGGATACCGGTCTCATCGCCGTTGGGATCGAACGCCGGGATGGGAGCGATACCGAAGGTGTCGCCGTCGATCTTCTTAGCCGCTTCAACGATGCGCTTGTAGCCGGACAGCTGAGCCTGGCACATAGCGTCGATGCCCATCGGGAAGGTAGAAGCCCACTGTTGCAGGTTCTGGTCACGGCGAGCCGCGCCCTCTTCCTGATACAGGTTGTAAACTTCGGTCATGTACAGCATGTACTTGGGATCGTCGATGTTCAGAGTAACGGTGCCGTCCTCTTCATTCAGACCCGCCATGGTGTAGGGAGCGAAGTAGGGGAACAACGACCAGCCGGTGAAACCGTACTCTTCGCCGGAAGTCATCGCTTTCGCGGTCTTCACGAACTGAGTCCAATTCCACTTGCCCTCTTGCCACAGCTCGAGGGGAGTCGCCTGACCGGCTTGCTCGAACTTCGTCTTGTTGTAGACGATGTAGTTCTTGTCAACCTCATCGAGGGTGATCGCGCCGTGCGACTCGCCGCCCCACTGGAAGTAGGTATCCATCAGCTGATGGTTATACAGGTCTTCCTCAGGGTTGTTGGGGTTCTTCGCATCCAGCTGCAGGTAATCCGCATACTGCTCGACGGAAGCGGTCAGACCGGCCGCATTCCAACGGGGGTAGGTCAGATCATA